>JAMCVO010000699.1 GCA_023475715.1 Actinomycetota bacterium | reverse complement strand
TTCTGCAACTGCCGTACGCGTTCCGGTTTTTACTTCACATTCGGAGTCGGTTGCAATAGAAACTGAAAATAAAATAACTGTTGAGGAGTGTAAAAAAGCCCTTAAAAAGGCACCAGGCATTATTCTGAAGGATGATTTTAAAAATATTGTTTATCCCACTCCTCTTGACTCATCAAATAAGGATGATGTATTTGTAGGCAGGATAAGAGAGGATCTGTCCTCTGAAAATGGAATATGCTTCTGGTGCGTGGGGGATCAGTTAAGAAAAGGTGCTGCTTTAAATGCAATCCAGATAGCAGAACTCATGGTAGATAAGAATCTTATTTAGCCTTCTGCTTAATAATCAATGTTAGCATATTCTTTTTCGTGATTGAAAACAAATTGTTGAATCAGCCTGAGTGTATCGAAAACACGCAAGTTTGCTCCAGCGAATCAAAACTTGCTCTGATTTCATGCTTCGCTCTCCTCTCTAAAGAGAGGAACCTTGCCCGCTCAGCCTTCAAAAGGTTTTCTCAACACCCAGCCTGATTCTTGTAAAAATAGCGCTACCCGCTTAATTTAATCTTAAAATTTTAAATATTCATCTTGCCCTTATAATTCGGGCAATTTGCTTTTATATTCTTTAATCTTTGCGAGTCTTTCTTTCAGTGTTTTTTCAAAACCTCTTTCGCTTGGCTGGTAATAATTTCTGTCCTTTAATTTTTCAGGCAGGTATGATTGATTTACTATTGCATTAGCATAACTATGAGGGTATTTATATCCGTTACCATAACCGGCATCTTTCATTAATTTTGTAGGGGCGTTTCTTATATGCATCGGAACGGGGAGAGAAAGGTACGTTCTGATATCTGCCATTACATTGTTATAGGTTGTATACAAGGCATTACTTTTAGGTGCCAGAGCACAGTAGATAGCCGACTCAATAATGGCAAGATATCCTTCCGGAGGTCCTATGAATTCAAAGCATTCTTTTGCAGCAAGTGCTGTAACCAGGGCATTGGTATCTGCAAGTCCGATATCCTCTGCAGCAAACCTTACAATTCTCCGAATTATATATAAAGGATCTTCTCCGCCTTCAATCATTCTTAAAGTCCAGTAAGCGGATGCGTCCGCATCACTTCCCCGCATGCTCTTATGAAGTGCCGAAATCAGGTTAAAATGCTCTTCACCATTTTTGTCATAAAGCAGGGCTTTTTTCTGTATTATAGCTTCAATCTGACTCGAACTTATCGGCTTGTCTTTATTGTTTTGTGTTCCAAGACTATAAAATGCAAGTTCGAGGATGTTATATGCAATTCTTGCATCGCCATCTGCAAACTGAGCTATAAAGTCAACAGCCTCATCTTCAACATAAAATTCATAGTTTCCAAGTCCTTTTTCCTTGTCTTTCAAAGCTTTATTTAAAAGTTCCGATATGTTTTCCCATGTAAGCTTATTTAAAATGAACACCTTGCATCTTGAAAGCAGAGCTGAATTTACTTCAAATGAAGGATTTTCGGTAGTTGCACCTATAAGGATTATCGTTCCGTTTTCGACAAACGGCAGAAATGCATCCTGCTGAGCTTTGTTAAATCTATGGATTTCGTCTACAAATAAAATAGTCTTGATACCGTTTTGCCTGATTTCAAAAGAGGCAATATCCATCACATCTTTTATCTGTTTTATCCCAGCTGTTACCGCTGAAAATGAAACAAATTTATTTTTGGTATTGGCTTCTATTATTCTGGCGATAGTTGTTTTGCCGCTTCCGGGTGGACCCCACAATATCATCGAGTATAATTTATCATTTTCTATGATTTGTCTTAAAACTTTTTCTTTTCCGACAAGATGATCCTGCCCTATAAAATCATCAAGTCGAAGCGGTCTCATTCTTTCGGCAAGAGGAGCATAGCTTAAAGAATTTTTCTCATGTTTGCTAAGGGAATCAAATAGGGTCATATTAAAAGTATATAAATAATTTTAAATTAAATAAATTTATCCTGCCAAAATTTTTATATAAATATTCCTGTTTCGCGGGCCATCGAATTCACAAAAATAAATTCCCTGCCATGAGCCCAGAACCAGTCTGCCGTTATTTATTATAACGCTGAGAGATTGTCCAAAAAGAGTAGATTTAATATGGGCATCGGAATTTCCTTCATTATGTGTATAGGATTCCTTGTAGGGGATCAAACTGTTTATCTTCAGCTTTATATCATTTCTTACGGAAGGATCTGCGTTCTCGTTAATTGTTATTCCTGCTGTGGTATGAGGTACAAACAGACAGCACAACCCTTCTGATATATCTGACTCTTTAATTTTCTTCTCAATTTCAAGAGTGATGTCAATGAAATCAATTCTCTGGAATGTTTTGATGTTTAATATTTCCAATTACAACTCCGAAAAAATAAACTTTTAATATAAATAGATTTTTGTAAAAGATTAAAATTTTATGGAACTTAAAACATTATAGGTTAAAAACAATTATAAATAAAGCGCTAAGAACCCTGTCAGGAAGTGTAAAAGATTGATCTGTATCTTATAAAATAAATTGATTAATTGATATTAAATTTATAATATATTTATGGATTTATGATGTCATAGTACTATGATGCTGATAAAATTAATATTAAATCATTTTTTAAATTGCTTTTAAATTTTTTATTATATTTATTATTTATAAGGTTAAGCTGAAAGGTAAATTATGACAAAGATTCCGAAAGTTGAAGTTGGTGTTTTTGGCGGTTCAGGTTTTTATTCTTTTTTAGAGATTAAGGAAGAATTTTATATGGATACGCCTTATGGTGCGCCTTCAGATAAAATAGTAATCGGGGAACTTGAAGACAAAGATGTTGCATTTATACCAAGGCATGGAAGAGGACATACCATTCCGCCTCACATGATTAATTACAGGGCTAACGTATATGCAATGCATATGCTTGGAGTCAGGCATTTATTTGGTCCCTGTGCGGCCGGAAGTCTTCAGCCTTATGTAAAACCAGGTGATTTTGTAATATGCGACCAGTTTGTTGACAGAACAAAGGGAAGAATTGATACTTTTTATGATGGTCCCAAAACAATGCATGTTTCCTCTGCCCAGCCGTATTGCCCTGACTTAAGAAAACTTATTATTGAGAGTGCAAAAGAATTAGATATATCCTGCCATGAAAAGGGAACAGTTGTAATAATTCAGGGTCCAAGGTTCTCCACCAAAGCTGAAAGCAAATGGTTTTCTAACCAGGAGTGGGAAGTAATAAATATGACCCAGTACCCCGAATGTTATCTGGCAAGGGAACTTGAAATTTGTTATGTAAATATTTCTCTTATAACCGATTTCGATGCAGGTCTTGAAGGTCATCCCGAAGTAAAGCCTGTGACTTATGATGAGGTAATAAAAGTATTTAATGAAAACAATATTAAATTAAGAAAACTGCTGTTTAGCGCAATACCGAAGATCAACAAAAATCGCAGCTGTGTTTGTGCAACGGCATTAGCAACAGCAGGAATTAATTAAAATTTGATATAATGCAAAAAACATTATTGCTTTATAACATTCTTTCAAGCGGCATTAATGCCAGACTGATTAATAAAATTTCAGATACTTTAAAAAACAGGGGTTTTTTTGTTGAAGAAATAGGAACATCTAAAGTCGGAGAAGCTTACGAGAATTTAAATAATTATTTAAAAGC
>JAMCVO010000127.1 GCA_023475715.1 Actinomycetota bacterium | reverse complement strand
TAAAGCTAATCAAATATCTTCCCCGGATTCATGATATTATTGGGATCAAATGCTTTCTTGATTCTTTTAATCAGATCCATCTCTGCTGGACTTGCTACAATTTTCAAATAATCCTTTCTCTTGGAACCGATGCCATGCTCACCGCTTATGGTGCCTCCGAGTTCTTTTACTGCACAATAAAGCTCATCAAGTATCTTATCTTCTGCTTCATACCACTCTTTTAAGCTTGTATCAGGATTTTTAACAAGTGTTGCATGAAGGTTGCCATCCCCTGCATGGCCGTAACATGGTATGCTTATATTGTATTTTTCAGAGATTTTATCAAGCTTTGGCATAAGATCAGGTATTGCCGATACGGGTACTACTATATCCTCCAGGCTCTGGTGCGGGCTGAAAACTATGAAAGCTTCGGCAATATTGCGTCTTACGCTCCATATCCTTTCCTGGGTAGTGTAGTTATCAGCAACATAAACTTCCATTGCGCCTTTTTTAAGGCAAAGCTCTCCAATGGCTTCTGCATCATCTGCCACTATATCCTGGCGGTTGCCGTCAACTTCTATTATTAACATTGCCCCTGCATCCTGATACGGCAGGTGTTCATTTAAGTACTGACATGATGCCTGCACGGAAAGTTTGTCCATAAATTCGATGGATGTGGGAATTATTTTTGTCTCAGTCATAATGGCAGGAACCATACCGATTGCAGATTTTACATCTTTAAACAGAACCAAAAGATCAACCCTGTATAAAGGAAGCGGAATAAGCTTAATTATTACCTTTGTTATAATGCCCAAAGTTCCTTCTGAGCCTATTATGAGCTGTTTTAAGTCATAGCCTGTAACATCTTTTAACAGTTTTTTACCAAGCTGTATGATATTACCTTCCGGGGTTACAAGTTCAAGGCCCATTATATAGCGGCCCGTGACCCCGTATTTGACCGCTCTTCCTCCGCCTGCATTTTCTGCAATGTTTCCCCCTATAAAACATGTCTCGACACTCATGGGATAGCCGGCATAAAATAATCCCTTATCCGCTATTGCTGTATTTATGTCATTTGAAACTACCCCGGGCTCAAGGACCATCATCATGTTATCATAATCTATCTCAAGAATTTTATTCATCTTTTCAACAGACACTACTATGCCCCCGTAAACAGGTATGGCCCCACCGGAGAGTCCGCTTCCGGCTCCGCGCGGGGTTACAGCTATCAGCTCTTTGTTTGCAAGTTTTACAATGTCTGCTACCTCTTCTGCCGTTTTGGGAGTTACCACAACTTCAGGCATGTGGGCGTACTGCCGCTTCGGTGTTTCATCATAAGAATAGCTCTGCATTTTTTCCTTATCTGCTATGACATTTGCTTTGCCGGCTATTTCTGTCAGTTTTTGTATTATTGTTTCTGTAACTGCGTTATATCTCATCCTGTGGGGCTCCTTTTGCGGTAAGTCTTTGGTTTAAAAGCGGCACAACTTCAAACAGGTCTGCCACTATCCCGAAATCTGAAATTTTAAAAATTTGTGCACCGGGATCATTGTTTAGGGCAATTATTGTATCCGATGTCTTTATGCCGGCAAGGTGCTGTATAGAGCCGGATATTCCTATTGCCACATACAGTTTGGGAGATACAGTTTTTCCGCTTAAGCCGACCTGATGCGGATATGATATCCAGCCCCTGTCAACTGCATCTCTTGTGGCACCCAGGGATGCGCCCAGATTTTTGGCAAGCTGCATAAGAAGGCTGAAATTTTCTTTTTTCTTAAGCCCCCTTCCTCCGGCAATTATGATATCGGCATCCTGTATATCCATTGAATCTTGCGCAGTCTTTTTAAAGCCAAGGCATTTAACTCTTTTATCTATTAGTTCAGGCTCAAGCTTTATTTTAATAATTTTACCTGTCCTTTTTTTATCTATGGCAGCAGGCTTTGTTGATTTTACCCTGACGGTTGTCATCTGGGGCCTGTTGTTCGGGGTTTTAATGGTT
This sequence comes from Actinomycetota bacterium, assembly GCA_023475715.1. Next base: position 1,694 of record JAMCVO010000127.1, on the reverse strand, counting down.
GCAAGGATATTGCCGCCGATTGCGGGCCTTGTCTGAAGGAGGTTTCCTGTTTTTTCTTCAATATCAAGTTCAGTGCAGTCAGCAGTAAGCCCTGTGCCCACTTTGGCCGCAACATGGGGCATAAGTGTTCTGCCGCTTGTTGTAGCTCCGGCTATTATGATATCCGGACCGTATTTTCTGATAAGGTTAACAAGCACATTGCTGTGGTTTTCCACGATAAAGTCTTTTAGTGCAGAATCATCTACTGCATATACCATATCTGCTCCCCTGTATATGAATTCATTTAGCTGGCTGTCGCTTATTTTGTGTCCGATTAAAACCGATACAAGCGATACGCCCAATTTATCTGCAAGAGTTCTGCCCCGGGTTAAGATTTCATAGGATACTTCCCTGATTTTTCCATGGCTTTGTTCAGCTATTGTCCAGACATCTTTGGTGTTCATATATTTTAAACCTTTCTTAAATCAATTCTTTATTACGGATAAATTCTACCAGCTTATCAACTGCATCAGATAAGCTCTTATCATCATGCGGTTTTACGACTGTTCCGCCCCTTGTAATTTTTGGATGGCTTATTTTAACCACACGGGTTGGAGAGCTTTTAAGGCCGAGCTTTGATTTGTCAAGTTTTAGTGTATCTGCAGACCATATTGGTATTTGGGTCTTTTTAGCTTTCTGCTTGCCTCTAAGTGTGGGCAGTCTTGGATAGCTTATCTCTTTTACAACGGTTAAAAGTGAAGGCAGCGGCATCCTCAAGGTCTGGTATCCTTTTTCAACAAGGCGCTCGACTGTTATTTTTTTGTCATCAATTTCAACTATTTTACTTACATAGGTGGCAAGGGCAATGTCAAGAAATGAAGCAATGCCAGGACCAACCTGGCCGGTATCTCCGTCAGTTGCACGCTCTCCTGTAAGGATAAGGTCATAACCGCCGATATTTTTTATGGACTCTGACAGTACAAATGAAGTTGCCCATGTATCAGAACCCTTGAATTCATTTCCTGTTACAAGTATACCTTGATCACAGCCCATAGATATTGCTTCCCTTAAGGCTTTTTCCGCAGAAGGCGGCCCCATGCTAATAACGGTTGTTTTACCTCCATGCTTTTGTACAAGCACAATTGCCGTCTCAATTGCATAAAGGTCAAGGGGATTTATTATGCTTTCCACCCCTTCCCTTATCATTGTGCCTGTTTCTTCGTCCATCTTTACGTTACCTGTCTCCGGCACCTGTTTAATGGGAATGATGATATTCAAATTCTTCTCCTTTTTATGGTATAGCATTTTTTTAGTATAAATAATGATAACATTAATTTTGTTTCAGCAGAGTAATTGTATAAGGACCCTGGGGGATAATTTTTATATCTTAACCATATTTTTTAATTCCAATATCAATTACTTACTCCACGGATGAAAATCCTTTTACTTGCAAATAGGCTAAATGAATTCTTTACTGAACTATCATAAAAATTATTCCGGTTTATTGACAAAATCATTGCTTATCTTTAAAATGTTTAAAATCATAAAATGAAATTAAAATTCAATTTCAAATATTATAAATTAAATTAATAATGCAGTAGCACCTTACTTCCAAATTTTTTTGCCTCAATTCCTACTTGATTTTCCGTATCCTTACCAAAAATTATTTTTGTTGGACTTCTAAACGTAAAATTCTCCATTTTTCCTCCTGATGT
>JAMCVO010000255.1 GCA_023475715.1 Actinomycetota bacterium | reverse complement strand
ACCTGAACTGCATGGGCCTGGGAAAGTATACCTGATATCATATTATGTGTTCCTGACAGAAACCCCGTATGAGACATTGCAGCTTTTGAAGCCAAATCAGATCTGCCTGCTTTATATACAACTACCGGAATATTCGGGGTAATGGTTTTAATGCAGTCATAAAACTTTCTTCCTTTTGTAAGTCCTTCTATATAAACAGATATTACTTTTGTAACCTTATCCTGGCTGAAATATTTTGCAAGATCAGCCTCATCGACATCTATCCTGTTGCCATAACTTGCAAGCTTTGCAACAGAAGGCATGACATCAAGAGCAGTAAGACCTACAGTTCCTGATTGACTCATTAAGGATATGTCGCCAATATCTGGCCTTGACATATTATTATAGGAGAAAAACATGCTGTCAATTTTTGTGCGCGCATCATATACGCCTATACAGTTACAGCCCATTACCCTTATCTTATATTTTTCTGCAGCTTTACCTATTTCTTCCTCAATTGATGCATGTCCTGACTCTTTTCCTCCTGCAGATATAATAATTGCATTCCTTATGCCTTTTTTGCTGCACTGGGTAAGGATTTCAGGAACATCTGTAAGTGATATTGTTATTATTACAAGCTCAATATTATCCGGCATAGTTTCAATTGCTGGATATGATTTAAGTCCAAAAATACTGTCATATTTCGGGTTTACGGGATAAAGCCTGCCTTTATATCCGTTTGTCATGAGATTATCAAGAATTACATATCCCAGCCTGTCTTTTACAGGGCTTGCACCAATAACTGCAATGGATTCTGCAGTAAAAAACTTATCAATATCTCTTATATCCGGCTCTTCATAGGATAAAGCGGTAATGTCATTTTTTTCTGTATACTTAAAATCCACAATTCTGTAATCAGAACCGTAAAATATTGCCGGATTTATGTCAAAAGAGCTTATCTTACTTATATTATCCATTGCAAGATTTGATGCCTTGATTATAACTTCAGAAATTACATCTATTGGAATTTTCTTAATATGACGAAATCCTTTAAGAAGCATATCAGATGACTTAAGACTGGTTATCATTGAAACTGCATCATCTTTTGTTATAGGCAGAGCCCTAAAAGATATGTCTTTTAGGGCTTCTGTAAATATCCCACCCATGCCAGCCATTAAAACAGGGCCAAAAACCTTATCATATGTGTAACCCATTATTATTTCAAATCCCTCAGGAAGCATTTCCTGGACTGATATGCCTTCTATTTTTGCAGAAGGACAGCTTATGTTTACAGAGGTAGTTATTTCATCATATGCTTTTAAAATTTCTTTTTTATTTTTTAAATTAAATTTTACAGCACCTATATCAGATTTATGGAGGATATCTGACGATTCTATTTTTAAGGCCACAGGATAGCCGAAACTCTCAGCAATTTCAATGGCGTCCTGCGGCGATTTTGAAAGTGAAGTTTGAACTGCGCTGTGCTGTTTCTGCTTATTTAAATCTTCTATTCTTATCATTTCAGCCACCTTTAATTTATGTTATGCCAATTGGATATTCTTATATCAGAGGTTTGCCTGACAATATTGTATTAAATATCGTACATTTGTACTAAATAATGAACATTTATTCTATTTTATAAATCTTAATTTGTCAATATTAAGAAGAATATTTTTTATTAGCGGTATTATTACTAATAGATAGCAACACAGTCATATAGTAGAGATTATTAAAAAATAAGCAGAAACAGCACAGCAGCATCTAAATTTTAAATTCTTATAGATAAAACATATAAAAAAATATTGACAAATAATTTAATTAAGATTTATAATAAGTGAACAATTGAACATATTGATGAACTAATAATTATATTTTGTACATAAGAATGAACAAATTATTTAAACAATGGATAAATTAAGCCAACACAAAAAAATAATTTATAAAGTTTTAAGGATGTACTATATAGACAGTCTTACTCAAAATGAAATAGCTGATAAATTGTCAATATCAAGGATTAAAGTTGTCAGATACCTGGATTATGCAAGAAATCATAAATTAGTGGAAACAAGGTTAAATTTTTTAATTAATGAAAATGAAGAATTAGAAGATGAATTCGAAAACAGATTTGGTTTAAAGGAATGCAGGATAGTCCCAACTTTTGAAAATATAGAGGATACTTATAAATATATTTCTAAGGAACTGGCAGATATTCTTGAGAGAATATTAAAAGAGGATGATTATATTGGAATATCGTGGGGGACAGCTATTGAAGGAGTTTCGAGGTATTTGGAATTAAATAAAAAAATAACTGATTTTTTTATTTAATTCTATTATTTGTTTTGTATACAAGGTCAGGATAATTCAACAAATTTCATACTTAAAAATTTTGCGGAAAAGGTAGGAGGCAAATCTTATACGATTTATATTCCGGCCATTGTTGACACAAAAGAAGCGAAAGACATTATGGAATCTGACAGCCATACAAAACAAATAATAGAATTAAATAAAAAAATCAGTACAGTTATATTATCGACCAGCGGTACCAGTCTCGATAGCAGTTTTACAAAAATAGGAACCTTTACACAAGATGATGTAGATTATTTATATTCTCTGGGAGTAGTGGGAATTTTAAATTTTGAGTTTTTAAATGCCAAAGGGGAAATAGTGTTAAATAAGATAAATGACAGAGTAATAAGAGTTTTCCCTTACGAATCAATTAAGAAGACAAAAAATTCAATTCTTATATCCTGGGGCCCCAAAAAGGTAGATATTTTAAAAGCAGTTGTTAAGAATCGTTTAATAAATATTTTTCTTACTGATGAAGAAACTGCAAAATCAATATTAAAATAATTTAAAATTAAAATTTTAAAAAATAAGAAAATTATCATTTTAAGAAGAGGTGATTAAGATTACACCAAGAGAGCGGGTAATAAGAGCATATAACCATAAAGAACCGGACAAAGTACCAGTTTGCATAGGCGGGGTTGCTCAAAAGTTTACAAAAAGTGTTTATTATAAAGTAAAGGATAAGTTGGGCATCAGTGAAGAATTTGAAAAAGAAAACATGCTTGACGAACTTGGAAATGTAATTTATTACGATCCAAAGATCTTAAATTATTTTCATGTTGATTTTCGTGAAATCCAGATAAGAAGACTTCCTCATAATAGGATTTTTGAAGATGGAAGCTGGGAGTATGAATTAGGAATCAGGATGAAATCAAGCCTGAATGGAGAAACGGTGAATTTCATTTCACATCCTCTTAAAGAGGCTTCTATTGAGGATATTGAAAAATACAAGTTTCCTGATTCTAAAGATAGAAGGCGTTTTGAAGGATTAAAAAAGGAAGCAAAAGATTTGTTTGAAAATACTGATTTTGCAATAGGAGCTTATAAAGCTACTTTGCTGGGGTTGTGGGATTGCGCATGGGTATTAAGGAGTATGGATAAGCTGTTTGTAGATTTAATATTTGATAAACCTCTTGTTAACTGCCTGCTTAATAAATTCTCTATACTGATCTGGTGAGATCATAAGATTGCTTTGTGTCCCAAAATCGTCATTGAACTCAACAACATTGACATACTCTCCAATTTCCTGAAGATATCCTTCATAAACTCCATAATTAAATTCAAGAATCTTATCAAGCAGGCAGTTAACAAGAGGTTTATCAAATATTAAATCCACAAACAGCTTATCCATACTCCTTAATACC
>JAMCVO010000463.1 GCA_023475715.1 Actinomycetota bacterium | reverse complement strand
ATTCTTTTTAATAATAGACTTTATTTTAGCGGCCAAAATGAAATAGAGGTATGGAATCAGGTGAAAGGCGCAGTCACACAAACGAATGGCGAAGAAGTGATAATCTTCGGGGAGCTGATTACAGGACAAAGACCAAAACCGCTGGGTTTTCTAAGCGGACCGTTGGATAGAAAAATTGAAAAGGGAGACCTTGGAATGATAGACCTGAGCAACAGATGCAGAGGATATTGGGCTGACTGTTCAAACGTTGTTGTATTTGGAAGCGAGCCTTCAGAGCAGCAAAAAAGATATACAAAAATAGTAAATGAAGCATATCAGGCAATTTTAAACACAATTAAACCAGGTGTGAGATGCTGTGATGTTGATGCTGTTGCTCATAAAGTATTTAACAGCTTTGGATTTAAATTTTTAGTACATACCGGTCATCAAATAGGATGTACCGTAAATGAACTGCCGAGGATGGTAAGTTATAATACTTCCCCGATTGAAAAGAACATGGTATTTAGCTTGGAGCCTCAGATTTATACAGGTGATTTTGATGCAGTCTGCTATCGTCTTGAAAAAGTAGTAATCGTTACCGATACAGGCGTCGATGAGCTAAGTACTTTTAAATGGGGTATTTTGGATTGATAAATAAAGTCTATTATTAAAAAGAATGGAGGAAATGTGAAATAAAAAAGAAAGAATAAGAAAAGTGAAAAAATGATAACACAGTTATTTTTATCAAACTCTAACTTTGATATTACCAGAATAAAAGGAGGGATGTCATATTAATAAAAAAATGAGATTTGTCCATGAGCATACAGCATGACGGCGTAATTAATTGCTTTATAAACAAATCTCGTGCATATTCTATCACAAAAATAACAAATAAAGGAAAGGAGTTATAAAGGAAAAAATTGTTAATTAATTTTGAAAAAAGCGAAAAAAATGATTGGAAAAATCATAAAATGAAGGGAAAAAAATCATGAAAAAAATAATAACATTATTAATTGTTATAACGCTGGCAGTTGGACTGACTTTTATTGGTGCAGCATGCAAAACTGCCACTCCAACAACAACTGCTGCAGAAACAACTGCTGCAGAAACAACAGCTGCAGCAACAGAAACAACGGCTGCTGCAACAAGTGCTTCTGAGCCTACAAAAAAATTCAGAATTGCTTTAAGTAATCCCATTGTAGACAACGCATGGGGTCAGTCTTTTATGAAAATTGTTGATTATGTTGCCAAAGACCCTAAATATAGCGATCGAGCCGATTTCAAAATTTATACCAGTGAATATTCAGCAGAAGCACAGGCAGCACAAATTGATGGACTGATATTAGAAGACTATGATGCTATATTAATTGCTGCGGCGTCAGCAACCGGATTAAATGAAGCCATAAAACGAGCCGATGAAAAGGGGATAATTGTTGTTACTGTTTCCCAAATAGCTCAATCAGAGAATGCCTGGCAGACGCGAGATAATTATGAAGAAGTTGCAATGTCAAATGCAAAATTCATCGCCGAAAAATTAGGTGGCAAAGGTAAAATTTTCGTTGACAGAGGCTTGCCAGGAGTTGAGGGAGCTAATCCACTCTATGATGGAGCGCTGGCAGTATTTGATACCTATCCCGGCATTGAAGTCGTTTTTACATTTGACAGTATGTATACGGAGGGTGATACACTTGCTGGAATGCAGGCAGGACTTGCTTCAAATCCTCAAGTTGACGGTGTATATTCACAAGGCTATATAAGTCCTATAATAAAAGCTCTTAAAGAAGCTGGTCGTCCTCCAGTAGTCATTGCAGGATATAGCTACAACGGAGGTATGCTGGATATACTTAATAATCCCGGTTATGAAGCAATTGTAACCCATGAATCACCTGGAGCTTCAGCTTTCGGGCTTAAAATGGCTCTGGATTTACTGGAAGGAACAAAAGATTGGCCAAAGGGAGAAGTTATCTACATTCCAACGGTATACTGGGCAACCGATACCACGGTTAATGCTGGTGTAAAGCTTGAAAAGCTTGAGATGGGCGTAAACGTATTTGAAGATGTTCCACCAGGCTTTATGATGCCTACAGTACAACCAGAAGTCGGAGTTACTGTGCCAAATGAAGCTGTTCTCGTTCCTGATATATCCTAGTAGTCTCTAAAGTGTGTTTGAGTATGTACTAACGGTTTTATGCAGTGGCCATAATTTATATTATAGCAATCCAAATGGCATGAATTATATTATAGCCACTGCAAATTTTTAAGATATATATCCGTTAAAAACATTATATATAAACATGAATGAGTGAGATTTTTTTAATGGGTGAATTAATATTTAAAAACATAACAAAGTCTTTTGGAGCAGTCAGAGCATTAAATAATTTTTCGTGCAGTATATTGTCTGGAGAAGTTCATGCTTTGTTGGGTGAAAATGGCGCGGGAAAAAGTACTTTAATTAAATTACTAAGCGGGGCTATCAAACTGGATACAGGAAGTATTGAATGGAATAAAAAACTTTTAAATATTGCAAAACCAATTGATTCCATAAGGTCAGGAATCGGCACGGTATATCAGGAATTAAGCCTCATACCGGATTTGACTGTATCGCAGAATTTGTTTTTAAATAATTGGCTTAATAAGTCTCAGATCATATCCAAGAAAATTATCAATCAAAAGACTCTTGAATTATTCAATGAATATGATATTGACTCAATAAACCCTGACACAATGGTATCTGATTTGTCGCTTGCCAACAAACAGATAATCGAAATACTCAAAGTAATTAATAGAAATCCCGAGATAATTGTTTTAGATGAAGCAACAAGCGCTCTTAGCATAAAAAAAGTTGAATGGTTGCTTTTATTATGCAAAGAACTTGCTAAAAAAGGAAAAATTGTAATATTTATTTCTCATAGATTATATGAAATCAGCAATGTCTGCAACAGAGTAACAGTGCTAAGAAATGGCCAATACATTGGGACAAAAATCACCAAAGAAACAAATAACGAAGAACTGATACAAATGATGCTTGGAAGAAAAATGTCCAGTTATTATCCGGAAAAGATTAAATCAGCAAAAAAAGAATCCATACTTGAAGTTGAAAACCTAAGCTGTGGGAAACATCTTAAAAATGTAAGTTTTGATCTTAAAAAGGGTGAAATACTCGGTGTTGGAGGGCTTGCTGGACAAGGGCAAAATGCACTGTTTTTATCATTATTTGGGATGTGCAGCTATACTGGTGATATTAAACTCAATGGAAAGAGAATTATTCTTAATAATTCTTATAATGCTTTAAAAAATGGAATCGCTCTGGTTCCTGAAGATAGATCGACCCAGGGGTTGATTCACGATAAATCTATTCGAGAAAATATTTCCATTGCAAGCTTAAAAAGTATTTCCAAATTTGGAATTCTATCAGGAAAGACTGAAGAGAAAAAAATAAAAAAAATGATCGAAGCATTACATATTATATGTGACAGAATTGATAGACCTGCCAATAGTATGTCGGGAGGTAATCAGCAAAAAGTTGTATTAGGCAAGTTTCTGATGACTGAACCGAATGTTCTTTTACTTTTTGACGTGACAAGAGGCATAGATGTTGGCACAAAAATGGAGATATTCTCGATAATTCAACATCTCGCAAAAAATGGCCACTCTATTCTTTACTATTCTACAGATCTCGATGAATTGGTTACTCTTTGCGAACGCGTTAT
>JAMCVO010000271.1 GCA_023475715.1 Actinomycetota bacterium | reverse complement strand
CCTCCAGGATCTCCATCAACTGTTGGTAAAACAATATAATCATTCTTCATAAACAGATTCTCTTTCTAATTATTTAATTTTTTTGCATTATCTTTTATTTTTTGAAATGCTTTAATAATTCTTTAATAATATTGATAACTTATAAAAATTGATATGAACCCCAAATTTTGGACACCGAGTTAACTAGTTAGAATCAGCTGATGGGACTCATTGCCTTTCACTTTTTCATTATTTATATTTTCAAATTCTTCCGGGGGCATATACCCCAAGGAAGAATGCAATCTTTTTTTATTGTAAACTTCTTCAATAAAATATGGAATTCTTTCAAGTACTTCTGTGTAAGTTTCGTATTCAAACATATATATTTCTTCTACCTTTAAAGTCCTGAAGAATGACTCGATCTTGGCATTGTCATATGGATTGGCCTTGCCTGACATAGATATGTCTATGTCATGATCCTTTAAGATATTTACATAATCATAACAACAATACTGAATACCCTGGCCGGAATGATGGATAAGGCTGTTTGTGTTTCTCTTGGATATAGCAATCAATTAGTGCTGCAAGAGCAAGATCTGCCGATAGTGTCCTACCCAGTCCGTATCCTACTACTTTTCGGCTAAATCCATCAATTAAAGCAGAAAGATATACAAATGATGTGGCAATCCTGATGTAGGTTATATCTGCATGCCATACCTGATCTGTTCTGTATGGTACCAGGTCATCTATGAGATTGGGATACTTCTTAAGACCGTGAGAAGAGTCTGTGGTGGTCTTAAAGGCCTTTCTAGCCCCCCACAGTAGGTTTTTATCCCTCATAAGTCTTAGTATCCTCTTATGGTTTATTTAAGACCCTGGCGCTTAAGCTGGGCAGTTATCCTTCTGTAGCCATAGGAGGGATAATCCAGGGCAATTTTTTCAATCCTTTCAGCTAAATCCATATCTGAAAGTTTGCCCCCTTTGGGCTTGTAATAGTAGGTTGATATTTTAATTCCCACTATCTTGCACCCCCTTTTGACTGTTCCCAGTCTCTTGAGGTTACTATGGATAAATCGTCTTTTTTTCCCTTGGTATCAAGGTCCCTGGTTTTCTTTAAAATCTCGTTTTCCAGGGTGAGCCTGCCAACCAGCCTTTCAAGCTCCCTTATCTTAAGCTCGTGTCTTGCCATATCATGCGAACTTACATTTTCAAAGAACTTACCGGCCTTGTAGTCTTTCTTCCACCGGTTTATCATTACTGGTGATATCCTGTACTCTCTTGCCAGTTCTACTTGGGTTGCTGAACCTGATACAATAGACTCTACTGCCTGTTTCTTGAAAACATCACTAAAGTTTCTTCTTTCTCTCATTTGATGAGACCTCCTATCTCTTGACTTTTAAGCCTCATCAACTATTCTATCCTTTAGTTAATATTGTGTCTAACTGTAGGGGTTTACCCCATTACTGAATATTAAAATCATCAATTATTTTATTTAATTTTTGACGATAATATTTAAAATTTTCCCAAGTACAATCCATAGAAATTGAATGATCAATATGAGGAATATACCTTCCTTTCTTTAAAATCTTTTTAATTATTTTTAATTCTTCATCAATTTTTTCCTTTGTGAAATCCTTAAAAAGTATTCTTTTATCTATACCACCCATCAGCTGAAAGTAAGGATAATTTTCTCTTATTCTTTCCATATTATTTCCAGCAGCTCTCTCAAAAGGATACATTCCAGTAACGCCAGTTTCAACAATAAGTGGAAGTAAATCCTCTACATATCCATCACTATCAGTTAAAACAATATCGATTCCTGTTTCCCTGGCAAAAGAAACTATTTCTTTATATCTTGGAGTTAAGAATTCTTTAAAATATTGTGGCAATATAAGTGAACCCATCTTGCCTGCCATATCCTCCCAAATAAGAATGCAATCAACCTCAATATCACGGGTAATCTTACCATGATAAGTTATAAGAAATTTTAAAAATGTTTCACAAATATCGTGTATAAGCTTGGGATCGTCATGTAACATCATCATATAACTAGTCAATCCCATAATCTGGCGTGGAAATCCTAAAAACCCACCATTTGTGCCTCCCAATCTTATTGAAAAATCCCTGTCTTTCAATCTTGTCACTAAATTTTCCCAGTTGGGAGGAAGTCTTTTTTTTATGGTATCCTCATTATAATATTGTTTATACTCATTCCAAGACTTCCAATCCTTTACTGGATGGTCTATTTCCATAGGAAGAGAAGTCATATTTATATTATTCTTATTAGTTACTCCATAAGAATCCTTATATACTATATGAGTAGGTGTCCTATAAATCACCTCATTTTTAAACATTGGGCTATAATCAACTGGGAATTTTGTGAGATACTGATCAAGACCAAATACTGGCTGGACATTTAAATCACCTGATTTTTCCATCTTTGAATGAATATTTTTATTTGCCATAATGGTCGCTCCATCAGATATATCATTAGGAATATTTGATAATATTTTAAGTCCTTCTTTTCCCCATCTTCTTATTACATCTGCCCAATATCCTAATTCCACCTTTGGTATTTCAACACTAATGTAGTTGCCATCATTCATGGTCATTACTGATATGAATTTTTCCCGGCTATTCATTTCGCTCACTTTAATAAAATATTAAAAATATAATCCTATTTATTTACCGATAATAAAATCAGTTCAGATAAAAAACTTTCTCAAGCATCTTAATTTCACAATTTTAGATTATATAAATTTTTTGGATTATAGTAGAAATATTTTTTTATTATTTCAATCCCGCTGTCAAAATCCATAAAGCCTCGTGAAATTCTATTTGAAATTACTTCAGCAATATTATCTTTTGCCACTACAAGATGGCTAAATATATTTTCTATTGATTCATAGGTATAATCTCCTCCAAAACCAATAACCTTATTTGTAGGTATTGTTTCAATTATTTCATCCATAGCTTCTCTAGCAGCCTTTTGGGATATTATATGGACCCAACATAAGTCAATATAGACATTAGGAAAAACTTTACCAATCATAATTGATTCCCTTATCCACGGGTATCCTAGATGATATAAATCGAACTTACCATCCGGATTTTTTATAATAAATGGAATAACATTTAATGGTGATAGATCTCGAAAATCACCCCAGTACCCAGTATGAACTGATAGAACAAATCCTTCTTTGACAGCAAATGAAATTGCTTTATCTAGTAAATAATAGTGTAGATCATTAGCTTGAGGTAGCTTTTTTATTTTTCCTTTCTTAAAATCATTGAAGATCTGCTCTGCTTTTTTTCTATCAGGTTTGTCAATTGAATTTATTTTTGTATTGTAGGTAGAAAACTTTACGCCAACTGCTCTTTCACTTTTTATTTTCTTTAGATATTTTTCTTGATTTTCTAAACAATCATCCAGAGTTTTTATATCCGTGCTTTTATATTTCCAGTCTTTATTACACCATGACCAGGGGATAAGACTATTTTGAAAATCTTTCCAAGAAACAGTTTTAGGTCTTATATCAATTTCTGGTAATATTATAAGACCACACCCTAACCATAGAGGCATTATTGGAATAAGTAGAGGATCTTTTTTATCATCATCAACATCAGTTCTGCAACACTGAGTTAGAGCAACTTTTATATTTGACGTTTCTCTTAATATTTTTTTATATATTCCAAGTTTGCTGTTTTCTT
>JAMCVO010000650.1:509-3692 GCA_023475715.1 Actinomycetota bacterium | reverse complement strand
GGAAATATTTGGAACTCCGCATAAGTTTTCCAAGCCAGTTAGGTGAAAGCAGGGTATCAGAATTTAAAAAACATATATAATCATATTTAGCAATTTTTATTGCCTGATTATTGCCATAAGAAAAACCCATATTTTCGGCATTTGTTATTAATGTATAATCCAACCAGTCTAGGCTTTTTAAAAATTCTTTAGTTTTTTTATCTGAACCATTATCAACTAAAATCAACTCAAAATTATTTGTATATGTATTCAAACTTTCAATGCAGTTTCTTACCCACTTCAAAGCGTCTTTTACAAGAATAATTATCGAAACTTTAGGATGCTTTAAATATCCATTTCTTGTAAGTGCATTCGGATCGGCATATTCAACAAGCCCTCTGGCTACCCAACGTCTTGCAACTCTTTCAATTTGTGAAGTTACCTCACCTGGAAAGTGTGTCTTTCCTTCGAAATCAAATCTTTGTTTACATATAAGTTTTACTTTTTGGTATTCCATTAGCTGCCAATTTTTTCAATATATTTATTAAATGTTTTTATTATTTTTGGTATTTCCTCAGCACTTAAACTTTCTGGTTTTTCTTCCAGCCATTCATCAAATTTTTTTTCAAAATCTTCTTTTTTTATTGATTTTATTTGCTTTAAGTTGCTATCAATATATCTATCTGTAAAATCCTGTGAGTAATACTGGGAAAATATGCTCACATTTTCGTCTTGATTATCATCTTTTTCAGCATAAATAGCCTCAACAAAAGCAAAAATAACAGGTTTAATCTGGCTTTTTACAAACTTTGAATGTTTTTCATAGTAGTTTTCAAGGTCATTTTCGCTAAATTCTTCCCTTATAATCTTTAAAACATCAACTTTTTCACGCTTGATTATCCTTATAAAAGCATTAACAAATAATGGTTTATATGCTTTACCCAGTTTTTCAGCTAATTTTGGAGTTAAGTCATGGCTTTCTATTGCCTTAACTTCATTACCAGCTAAAATATATTCCCTCGTACCATCAGGCTTTTCTATAATCTTTCTTACATTGTTTGACTGCCCAACTGGTTGCATATTTAATTGTACCCAATAAGTATCACCGCCATCATAAGGATTCTGGTTTTCAAGTTCTCTTATTTCATTAGCACTCATCAATGCATTCTGTTTTGCAGTTGAATAAGCTTGGTATCTTGAAGCAATATCACCCCTAAGAAGAGCATCAACCAAAAATTCACAAAAATATTTATCATCTGGGAATAACCAACAATTAAAGGCTTGTTCAAGTCTTACAAGCCAAGGTCTTATAGTGTAAATTACATATTCTAATCCTAACTGTTCAATATTATTAAATGTTGCTCTATCCAAATCTTTTATTAAATGAGGATCTACATTAAATAAAGATATGACCTCATTAACCTGGAATTTTCTTGATTGTAAAAATTGTGCATCTTCGGGAGGAATTGTAATTTTATTAAATTTCATGCCTTCTTCAAGTAGCATGAGTTTATGAGAATTGCCAAGACTACTATATTGTTCATCTAAAGAACTTTGCAGGTTATCATGTCCTTGTTTTGTCAATACTCCTGGATGTTCGGCAACTGCACCTATATTAGTACCATTACTAAAAAATCTTGCAGCAAATTCATCAAGAGTTAAACCTAATCCAATTGATTCTCTTGCTGCAGCTATTGGTGATTTTCCGATTATTCCGTTATCAGATAGACCTGGAATTATTAAAAGTTCCTCCCCTGGAAGTTCCCTTTCAATATTATCCGCAAACCTATAGTAAAACCTATATATATTGTCTTTAAGATCTGGTCTTATCCTATTTGAAATTAATGGATATAATCCTATATCCATACCATAAACATTTTTCAAGATTATATTATAACCAGTACCATTAAGTAACATATGTTTTACCAGTGTTTCACGCCAAGTAAATGAAGTCATATCTTTATTTGGTTTTAAATGCAGTGGTCTATATAGTGGATGATCGGGTGCCCTTTCCTTTCCTCTTGGTATAAGCCGCTTATAAACTATTAATGGCAGGCTTGCTATAGTTTCAGATATAATCCTTACACATGCATAAACAGCACTAAATGTCATTGCTGTTTCTTCATTTACTGTAACTCCTGTTATTGTCCTATATCTGCTTAAGGCCTTTATGAGCCATTCTTTAGGATTTAACAAATCCGATGTATCGTCTCTCTTTTCAAAGAACCTTAAAAATTTTGGTAGTTTCATTTAAACTCCACCCTAAAAAACTTTAACCTTTTGTGTTTCATATATTGATGTCTTTTTTAAATTTCTCATCAGCCCGTCAAGAGCCATAATAGTTGCTACTATTCCATCGATTCTCTGGGTTGACTTTGCTTTATCGGGTTTTATATTACCTGCAGGATCTGTGGTCAACATACAGTTATCAAAATTCCACCGAAGTATTGGATTACCATCATGATTTAATTTGCCTTCAAGTATCAATGATTCAAGATACTTTGTTGGGGTATTCATGCTTTGATAACCCATTCCCATTTGAACCATATTGAGATAACCTCTTGCAGTCAATCTCTGGACAAGATAATCAGCATTCCAGCGGTCATAATTTATTTGTTTGATTTGATATAGGCTTAAAAGTTTGTCAATCTTTTTTTCAACTGCAGCATAATCTATAACCTCGCCTTCAGTTACAATCACATGCCCTTGTCTTTCCCAGACATCATAAGGAACTTTGTCAGTCTTAATCCTTTCCTTCATTCGCTGGCGAGGTATGAAGAAAAAAGGTAAAACTGAATAGTCCTCAAAAGCTAAAACAAAGGCAGTCAAATCCGTTGTGGCTGACAGATCAAGACCGCCATAGCAGATTTTACCTTTTAAATTTTCTAAACTGGTCTCATGCGGACAGGCATCCCATTTTACTATATCCAGCCAGCGTGTTTCCTGTGAAGTCCACATATTAAGATAAAGCCTTTTGAATGTATTAATAAATCCTGGATTCTCTTTGGCATACCTGTAAAGAGAAAGCATCTCCTCTAAAGACCTGAAAATCCCTAAAGCTGGATTAGCCTTATACCAGACTTTTTCATCTTCCCAATCGTCTTTTTCATCAACTTCATAAATAACCGGAAGAAATGTATCATCTCTTATAATTCCCTTTTTGACCTTCTTTGCATAATTGTAAACTACCGGACAAATTCATTC
>JAMCVO010000650.1:0-499 GCA_023475715.1 Actinomycetota bacterium | reverse complement strand
ATATAATTCCCTGTTTGCAGCAGCATGAAGTTCATCGTAAATTACACAGCTTATATTACCGCCGTAAGCACCTGCAACATTTGCAGGTATTGCTTTATAGAATGAATTTGTCCGGTAGTTTACAATCCTCTTTCGGCTGTCGATAATTTTGCTTTTACGGGCCAGTGATTTATTCTGCCTGTCCATCATTGCTGCTTCATCAAATACAAGTGAGGCCTGATCTTTATCAACAGCAGCACTATAAATTTCTCCACCCTGCTCATGGTCTGCAAATAAATGATAAAGTGATAGTGTTGCACCTAAAGAAGTTTTGCCATTTTTTCTTGCTACAAAAATAAAGCAGGTTCTGTATTGGCGGCTACCATCAGAATTTAATGTCCCGTATAAAGGACTTATAATTTCTTTCCATTGCCAATCCTCCAGTATAAAGTTTTGACCGGCATATATACCTTTGCTATGTTTAAGTTTTTCAATAAATTTTTTAACTCTAAGTGCAGAA
>JAMCVO010000379.1 GCA_023475715.1 Actinomycetota bacterium | reverse complement strand
AATCCGCCATCTTATGTCTGTTTTTATGGATTCCACATATTCGGATTCTTCCTTTGTCGGGTTAGTATCGTCAAACCTTAAATTGCATTTGCCGTTAAACTCCTCAGCCAGTCCGAAATTAAGGCATATGGATTTTGCATGCCCTATATGAAGGTATCCGTTAGGCTCAGGGGGGAATCTTGTATGAATTTTTTTGCTGCTGCCTTCTTCCTTAAGGTCTTGCTTGATTATGTCTCTTATGAAGTCTGTTTTTTCTTTAATTTCATCCATAACTTGTGTATTTGAAATATAAATGCTAAGTGAAAAATAAAATAACATTGTAGAGAATAGAATAGTTATTGTCAAAAATTCCTTTAGTGCAGTCTTTTAGTTCAAATTCTTAAAGGTGTATCAGAAAAATGTGGTTTAAATTTTAAAACAAATGAAAATGGCGGATTTATTTATTGGTTTCAGTACTGTATCATCTTATAGATAAGAAATTACACAGGTAAAACAATATAAGGGATAGCTTAAAGGAGAGCGCCGTTATGCCTGATAAAAATTACAAGGTATATCCTTATCGTTGGGTTATACTGGGTGTATTTATGCTCATCAACTTAGTCATTCAGATACTTTGGATCTGCTTTGCACCCATAACCGGACCGGTTGCTCAATTTTATGGTGTATCTGATCTGCAGATAGGTTTCTTAGCCATGTCCTTTATGATTGTTTATATACCGATCTCAATACCGGTTTCATGGATAGTGGATACCATTGGTTATCGCAAATCAGTTAGCATCGGGGCAGTAATGATGGCTGTTTTTGCTATGCTTCGGGGTGTGTTTGCTTCCAGTTATGCTTTGGTGTTTATCTCTACCATAGGTCTTGCGGTGTCGCAGCCATTCATGATGAATTCAATCAGTACAGTAGCTGCTAAATGGTTTCCAATTAAGGAACGGGCTACGGCTTCCGGTATGGTGATTGTTGCCAGCTTCCTTGGTATAGCAGTGGGTGAGGTAGCATCGCCGCTGCTATTTTTAAAATACGGTATAGCGACCATGCTGCTGAGCTACGGTATAACTGCAGCTCTCTCAGCATTTATATTTATTATATTTACACGTGAAGCTCCGCCAACGCCGCCTTGCTCTCCGGGCGATGAGGCTCGTGCGTTGGTACTTAAAGGATTGAAGAGCATGCTTAAAATGAAGGATATCTGGATTTTAATGGTACTATTTCTGGTTGGAATGGGTGTGTTTAATGGTATTTCCACCTGGATTGAAGGTATCATGCGGACAAAAGGTTTCACTATCTCCCAGGCCGGAAATTTAGGCGGGGCACTGCTTATTGGCGGTATTGTTGGTGCAGCTATTATCCCGGTTTTATCGGACAAGTTGCGTAAGCGAAAAATTTTTCTGCTTACAGGAATTGCTTTAAGTATCCCGGGATTACTTGGAGTTATCTTTGCCGGATCTTACTGGCTGATGGCTGGTTCCATGTTTATTTTAGGTTTCTTTCTGATGAGTCTTGCGCCAGTGGGCTATCAGTACGCAGCCGAAATCACTCATCCAGCACCTGAGGGAACATCCAATGGATTGTTAAACCTTGCAGGACAAGCATCTGTAATCTTCATTTATGGCATGGAAGCATTTAAAAACAAGAATGGTTCGTTTACTCCATCGCTTTTGATTTTAGCAGGGCTGCTGGCATTATGTGTTATACTGGTTCTTGGACTTAAAGAATCAGCCTTAATATGTGCCAAAGAGCAATCCGAATCCGCACAAGCATAAAGTAATCTGAGGTAACTTAAAAATTCTTTTCAACTTATTTTTAAATCCAGTTAATTATAATTGAATAGTTCATATAATCATTGTAATATATGCTTTTGATTTTAAAGGAGCAGGAGCTTTTAATGGAACCAAAATATTCAAAACAAATATCTTCAAGACTTAACATAGCGCAAGCCAGTGTTTTTGCCACATTAAAACTTCTGGAACAGGGGAATACCATCCCTTTTATTTCGAGATACAGAAAAGAAGCCACCAACAATCTTGATGAAACCCAAATACTTGATATAAAAAATGAAGTGTGCCGGCTGGCAGAAATTGACAGCAGAAGAGAGACAATACTTAAGGAAATAGAAAGACAGGACAAACTTACACCTGAGCTTAAAAAAATGATAGATGAAGCGGAAGATTTGGCGGTGCTTGAAGATATATACCTGCCTTTTAAACCTAAAAGAAAAACAAAGGCAATTATTGCTAAGGAAATGGGTCTTGAACCGCTGGCTGAATTGATATTTTCCCAGAAAAATTTCGACATATATAAGGAAGCGGAAAAATATATAAATGATAATGTTAAAGACATCGAGGCAGCTCTTGAAGGTGCAGGATATATAATAGCTGAGCAAATAAATGAGGATAAGATGGTCAGGGAATCAGTCCGAAATATTTTTGAAAAAGAAGCTGTTGTATATTCAACATTGATAAAAGGGATGGAAGAGCAGGGGGCAAAATACAGGGACTATTTTAATTTCAGCGAACCGCTGGATAAAATTTCATCTCACCGTTTTCTTGCAATAAAAAGGGCGGAGAAGGAAGATATCCTCAAAGTTTTAATATGCCCCGATGAAAGTAATTCTCTAAGAATTATGGAAAAGCTGTTGATATCCTCAAGCAGTCAGGCATCGGAGTTTGTAAAAACTGCCATAAAAGATTGCTACAAAAGGCTGCTTTGCCCATCTCTGGAGACAGAGTTTACCAATATAGCCAAGCAAAAAGCAGATGAAGAAGCTATAAGAGTATTTGCAAATAACCTGCGTCAGCTGCTGCTCGCTCCATTTCTTGGAAGAAAAAGAATTTTAGCCATAGATCCAGGTTTCAGGACTGGCTGTAAAGTAGTTTGTTTAAATGAACAGGGTGATTTGCTTTTTAATGATACCATATATCCTCATCCGCCTGTTGGTAAAATGGAAGAATCAATAAAAAAAATAAAGGATATGGTAAACAAATATAAGATAGAAGCAATTGCAATAGGTAACGGTACTGCCGGAAGGGAAACCAGACAGTTTATAGACATAATTTTTGAAGATGCGGATATGAAAGTTTTTGTAGTAAGTGAAAGCGGGGCTTCCATATACTCTGCTTCGGCAACAGCCAGGGAAGAATTTCCCGATCATGATGTTACAGTCAGAGGAGCTGTTTCAATTGGAAGAAGACTGATGGACCCGCTCGCAGAGCTTGTAAAAATAGATCCTAAATCCATAGGGGTAGGGCAGTATCAGCATGATGTAGACCAGTCAAAATTAAAGGAAAGACTGGACTATGTAGTGGAAAGCTGTGTTAATATGGTAGGAGTTAATCTTAATACTGCCAGCAAACATCTTCTTATGTATGTGTCGGGTCTGGGGCCCAGAATTGCTCAGAATATTGTTGAATACAGAAAAGAAAAAGGAGCTTTTTCAACAAGAAATGACTTAAAAAATGTACCCAAATTAGGTGAAAAGGTGTTTGAACAGTGTGCAGGATTTTTGAGGATTGAAGACGGTAAAAATCCTCTGGACGGTAGTGCGGTACACCCTGAAAGCTATTATGTAGTGGAAAAAATAGCACAAGATCTGGACCTTGGTATAGATGAGGTTGTTGGTAATGACAGTATCAAAAGCAAGATTAAATTATCAGATTATATCGATGATAAAGTCGGACTCCCTACTTTAGAGGA
>JAMCVO010000134.1 GCA_023475715.1 Actinomycetota bacterium | reverse complement strand
GAACCCATATCCCATACCGCTGAGCATACTAAGTATCGGAGAAGCGGCTCCTCCGCCGCCGATTACATGGACCCTTATATTATGAATATTTTGTTCTTTTTCAAAAACCTGATTAAAAGAAGGGCTTATATAAACCTTCCCCGTGAAGGGATTTCTTCCTACAAGCACATCGCTTTTGAAAACATTTTTAATATTTTCTTTTGTTATTGTAGAGCCTATCTCACCAAAACTGTAAATTTTACCCTCTTTTAAGAATATAGCGGTTTTACTGTAATTTGCTGCAAGATTAATGTCATGAAAAACACCAATTATCGTTTTGCCTTCATTTAAATTAAGATTGTAGAACAGGTCCATGATCTCAATCTGAAAATTTATATCAAGATGGGATGTGGGTTCATCAAGAAGAATTATCGGTGTATTCTGAACCAAAGCCTGGGCAATTACAACTCTTTGCTTCTCTCCTCCCGAAAGCTCATTGAACTTCTTTTTTGACAAACCCAGCAGCTTTGTCTTCTCCATGACACTTTCTGCCATATCAAAATCTTCACTCTTTTCAGATCCAAATCTGGATACATAAGGAAATCTTCCCATGATGACCATTTCTTCTACGGTAAAATCAAACCCGGGATTGGAATACTGCGGGACCACAGCCGCAAGTTTTGCTATTTCCCTTGAACTTAAGTTTTTTATATCCTTTCCTGATATTTTAATACAGCCTTCATATCCCTTCAAAACTTTGCTTATAAGATTTATAAGTGTACTTTTGCCTGAACCGTTCGGACCAAGGATTGAGACAAAGCTGCCCTCCTGTATTTCAAAATCAAGTCCGTCAAGAACAGTCGAACTTCCATAAGAAAAGCTTAAGTCTTTGATCTCCAATATTGTATTTGTTTTAATATCTTTCATAACACCAGCCATAAAGCCCGGATAATATCCGGCCGGATATCAATTGTTTTTATAATATAACAATCTTAAAATACTTCCCTTTTTGCCCTTAAAAGCAGATATATGAAGAACGGCACACCTATCATTGAAGTTATTATTCCTACCGGTATTTCTCTGGGTTCAAGAACGGTCCTGGCAATTGTATCAGAAAAAAGCAGGACAATTCCGCCTGCTACTGCTGAGGCAGGATAGAGTATTTTGTGGTCTGGTCCTACTATAAGCCTCATAATATGCGGAGTGATCAGCCCTACAAATCCTATAATTCCGCTTACGGAAACTGCTGATGCTGCAATAAGAGATGCAAGCACAAGCAGCACTATCTTGACTTTTGCAGTTTCAACGCCAAGCTGTGATGCCCGTTCGTCACTTAGTGAAATCAGGTTCAGGTCCTTCATAAAAAAACTTCCGGCTGCCAGAATCACCAGCACTATAGGTACGACAATAAAAACCTGCTCCCAGGAGGCTGATGTGAGTCCGCCCATGAGCCAGAAGACGACCTTTGCCATATCCTGCGACCGGAATATCAGGATGAAGGAGTTTATTGCAGTTGTCAAAGCGCTTATCGCAACCCCGGCAAGAAGCAGCGTAACCACCGATATTTTATTTCTTATCCTGGATACGTTATATACAACAAAAGTGACACCAAGTGCTCCTGCAAAAGCAAAAATGTTTGCTGCTGAAAGGCTTAAAAGCCTGATTCCGGTAACAATGATCAAACCAATTGTTGCCCCAAGAGACGCGCCTGCAGAGACCCCTATTATATAAGGATCAGCAAGAGGATTTCTGAATATCCCCTGGTACATAACTCCGGCAGATGCAAGTGCAATACCTACAAAAACAGCAAGGAAAATCCTTGGCAGTCTTATATGTGATACAATCTTATCATTCAGAGGATTTATATCATTTTTTTCTATAAAATAGTTTAATCCCGGTAAATGGCTCGCAATGATAACTGCAGTTTCTTTTATGGAAAGATCTGCTGAGCCCACAGAAGCTGAGATCATAATTGATATGATTAAAATCAGTATAAGCGGCACCAGATACTTTAAACCAGCTCTTTTGGATATATGTTTATTTTTCACTTTAGAATCCGCTCCCGGTTTATTACAGGTATCTCATTTAAATAAAAAAATAATCAAATGAATATTATGGTCAAATAATTAAGAAACAAAAAGAAAATTTCTGATAAGACACAAACAGCCCCAATGATATCGCCGCTGACGCCTTTTATTTTTCGTGTAAAAAATCTGCCGGTTCCTGCCGAAAACAATAATGTAAAGACTATGATAAGAGCACATTCAAAAACATAAACAATTGCATACAGACCGGCATTTATGGCATTGCCTGATTTTATAAATTCAATTTTTAAAAAAACACTTAAAAAAATAAATATTACAGATGAAATTACCGTTGAGATTATAAAGTCAGGAAGGTTCTTTTTGCCTTTAAATACAGTTGTAAGACTTCCTGTTTTTACAGCCGGTTCATACCTTGAAAACAGATACATCATTGAGAGCCTGCCATATACCGGAGTAAAAACAATTATGCAGACCAGCACCAGAAAACCTGGCATCATTTCAGAAAACCTGAAAGATAAGATTTTAAAACCTGAACCAATAATCAGGAATCGGGATAAGGAAAGCCTGACCGAAATAAAATAAATGAAAGCAGCTTTCAGGGCAACCGAAAAGATAATGGCAAGTACGCCAAAAACACCTGTGTCGCCTTTTTTCATTATTTCAATTATCCGGACTTTATCTTTTTCCCCGCTGAATATTCCGTCAAACGTATCAGCAAGCCCGTCAATATGGATCCCTCCTGTAAGGATTATTTCAAAACCCGTAATTATTATAATCGTAAGTATAAGCGGAAAAATAAAATTAAGGGAGAAAAACAATATGGCACCTGCAATGCCTATTACAAGTCCGGCAACAGGAAAATATAAGAGCATTCCCGGATATTCGGAACTTTTCAGATAAAATCTTTGAGGTATTTTAATTATAGTCAAAAATCCCAAAGCATTTAATAATTTCATTATAACCAGCCTGTTTATAGACTATGACTCAAGTATTAATTATTTCATTTTTATGCTTAATCCTGCAACAAAAAAGTGCACTTCGTCTGCAATTGCCGCCAGTCTTTTGTTCACCAGTCCCAGCATATCTCTGAATATTCTGCCGAAAGGATAAGGAGGTACCAAACCAAGCCCGACCTCATTTGATACTGCTATCACATTTAAATTATTCGAATCTGTCGAATTTTTTATGATTTTTATAAAAATATCGAAAAATTCATTGATCCCGTCTTCGATTTGCTTTTCGAGTTTGTTATTGATTATTTCAAGTCTGTCCAGATTATATTTATAGATTAACCTGAAGACAAGGTTGGTTACGCAGTCAAGAATCAAGACATCAATCCCTGCATCAATTATTTTCCTGATTGTGGTCTGAAAATCATTTGCATCAATATCACTTTTTTCTATCTCAAAAGTTTTCCAGTTATCAGGCCTTCTTTTTTTATGAAGTTCAATTCTTTTTTTCATTTCTTCATCAATTATCTGACCTGTTGCCAGATATCCGACTTTATATGACAGAGATGCAGCCAGTTTCTCCGAATACTCGCTTTTTCCGCTTCTTGCTCCGCCGAGCAGCAAATATATTTTAGCCATAGTTTTTTTATCCCTCTTATTATTGCTGAATGGTAAATTCACCAAAAATTTCCGGGTGTATTGCCTGAGCGAACCGCTGGCAGCAGGGAAAG
>JAMCVO010000195.1 GCA_023475715.1 Actinomycetota bacterium | reverse complement strand
GAGAAAACCATTTGAAGGCTTAAGCGGGCATGGTTCCTCCTCCGGGAGGAGAGCGAAGCCTGAAACTGAGCTGGCTTTTACTCGCCGGGGAAAAGCCTGCGTGTCTTTGAAATACCCATCATGGCTCTTAAAATTTTCCTTTATTGCTATCACGAAATTTTAGATGCTTCTACTTCTTAATAATTGAATCAGGATATTGATAAATAAATAGAAGTTAAAACATCACAAAAACGTAAAGATTGATAAACATGCGTTAATCTCTATAATTTAAATAATTCGGCAGCTTGACAGGCTACTTAAACTGCGATTTAATATCACTTTAATAAAATAATGATGCCCCTTTGGGGGATATGACATGCACAGAGAGCTTGATTTGTAAAAAAAGGAGACTGGGAGAATAAAAAATGACTAAAAATAGATTATGCTTTTGGAAATTAGCAGTAATTTTAACTATTTTATTACTGACATTTATGGGAACTGCTGCATGCTCATCAAAGATTCCGGATCAGACTGCCAGCGATACATCCACTAGTGCAGTAAAGTCTGATACTGCTGCCGATATTACTACTGATGTAGTAAAGTCTGACACCACTACTGATACAGCAAATCCTGAAACCTCTACCGAAACCTCCACCGGTACCTCTTCTGATTCTGAGAATACGACATCTTCTTCTCTTCCAGACAGTGACATGCTGAGATCCAATTCAGACGGAGAAGTCACAATAGATGTCAAATATTTGGGTTATAAGGATAATTTGCTATCCTTCGATATTGCAATGGACACTCATTCGGTGGATCTTGACCAGTATGATTTAGCCAAATTATCTGAATTGACGGACGATAAAGGCAATAAATATCCCGTGGTTTCCTGGGATTCAGCACCGGGAGGTCACCATCGCACCGGTAAACTCACCTTTTCCCAACCTGATACTCAGGATAAACCCGGCACCCTTATACTGATTATTCGTAATGTGGCCGGGATTGCCGAAAGAATGTTTAAGTGGGAAAATTTAACCTCTAACTCTTGAGGCAATAATTAAAATATATAATCACGGATATTGCAGCCAGCGCTTCTTAACTTATGATTTATGCAGCTAAACTGGCTACTGCATCACATTAATCTTTCCGGCGGGAAAAACCAGTTTTGACCCCGAAACAGCAACCCTCCGCAACTTGTAAGAATAATTAGCGAACCCTGATACATGAATAAATCTTATTGTTTAAATTGTTACATTTCTTATTGTTTAAATTATTCCATTTCGTTACAATTATGCTACAAAGTTACATTGTTGAATTTATTTATTATTTTCTCAGGGAGCGGGCTTTTAATAAATGGAAAAGAAAATATTTTCTGAAGGGGTAATTTCCAGGCTTTCACAGTACTTAAAATATATAGTACAGTTAAAGGGGGATGGCAAGCGTACTGTTACTTCATTAGAAATCTCCAATCATACCAAAATTAACAGCGCTGAGATCAGGAGAGATCTGATATTTTTTGGGCTTAAAGGCAAAAGAGGTGTGGGATTCAACATTGAAAAGCTGATAGGTTCCTTTAATAAGATATTAGGTTATAATGATAGGGTTCATATTGCGCTGGTAGGGGTAGGAAATCTCGGAAAAGCAATCTTAAATTATAAGATTCTTGATAGATTCGGATTTAAAATAGAAGATACCTTCGATAAAGATCCGGATGTTATTGGTAAGACTATTTCGGGCAGGAAGGTAAAGGATATATTGGAAATGAAAAACATCATACAGGAAAAAAGAATAAATGTTGCCATAATTGCAGTTCCTGAAGATTCTGCCCAGAAAGTAACCGACATATTGGTGGAATCAGGAATCAAGGTAGTAATAAATTATACTTCAGTGCCTGTAAAGGTACCTAAATATGTTGATGTCCAGACAACGGACCCCATTGAAAAATTACTTCATACACTCTATTATTTATCAAATACCGTTTATACGAATTAAATACAGTTTATTATGCAAGTCAAAAAATAAAAAATTTATTAAATGAGTAAGGTCAAAGGTTGCTTCATAGCTTTCATAGCAGTTTTTATCATAGGTTTGATAATAGTATTACTTTTTGCACTTTCTGATTTTAAACAGCCCTCAAATGAACAAAGTTCCTCAGACACACAGGTTGCTTCAGGTGGTTTTGGTGGAAATAACTTTTTATTCCTGGGTGTTGAGGCCAGGGATGGTCTAAAAGATTTTAAAGGCCGTACAGATACGATAATTATCTATCACATGGCACCATGGGGACAAAAAGATTGTCTGATTTCTATTCCAAGAGATGCAAGGGTCCAGCTTGAGGAGCATGGTTGGAATAAAATCAATGCCGCATATGTTTATGGCAAGGAAAAGATGCTGAAAGATGAAATTTATCAGTTGACGCAAGTAAGCATTGACAGAACCATGCTGGTAAATTTTGAGGCATTTAAGAAAATTATTGATGCATTGGGCGGGGTAAAAATTACAGTTGATGTTCCGCTTCATGATTCTAAGTCAGGAGCAAATTTTGATCCCGGGACATATGTTATGAATGGGGAGCAGGCTCTTTCTTTTGCGCGGGACAGGTCAACGGCAAAAGGGGATTTTGACAGGGCAGACAGGCAGAAATACCTGTTGAGCGAGTTAATAAAACAAAAAGTAAATCTTTCCCTTATAATAAAGGCACCGCAATTGTTGAATATTTTAAATACGGAAACAAAATCAGATTTTTCCATATTTGATTTTGCAAAATTAGCAATAACGCTGATGCTTTCAAATAAAAATATTGAAAGAATCACAATTCCCGGAAAAACTGCTAATATAGACGGTGTAAGCTACGTTGTCGTAAATGAAAAAGAGGTTAAAGAGTTTTTAGGTAAATATATCAAGTAAATATAGAAATTATTCTGATTTTATGATTAAATTTTTTAACAGAACGGACAATCAAGAAAATACATAATAAGTCAATCAAAGGTGGGCTTAATGTCAAATTTTTTAGAATTGA
Organism: Actinomycetota bacterium; assembly: GCA_023475715.1. The sequence goes on along the minus strand of JAMCVO010000195.1, from coordinate 707 downwards.
GCATTGTTAATCTTTCACAACTTACGGAAGAGGAGAATTTCTTGCTCCAGACATCCAAGAAATCAGAAAAACTTGGCGATTTCATAAAAAACAATATTCCAAAATCGGACAAATGCTGGTTAGCTGATTTGAAAACCTGGCAGTTTTCAAATAAATGGATCAAAAGCATAAGCGATATCTGTCTTGAGGAATATGATCAGGTTTTTTTTGATTACGGTTCATTGCTTTTGGATTTAAAGGATCCGAAAAACTACAAAGAGTTTAAAAGTAAAGTTTTGGACAAGCAAGTATTAGATTAGAGATTTTATGATTCCAAGATATACAAACCCTGAGATGGGTAAAATTTGGAAGGAACAATCCAAGTTCGATTACTGGCTTAGGGTTGAAAAAGCTGTCAGTAAAGCTCAGGCAGAACTTGGGATAATACCAAAAGAAGCAAGCCGGGATATAATAGGGCTGGCGCAATTTGATATAAAAAAGATTGATGAAATTGAGGGGAAGACCCACCACGATGTAATCGCATTCTTAACAAACGTATCTTCATATATCGGCGAAAATTCAAAATACCTGCATTACGGACTTACATCTTCGGATATAGTGGACACCGCACTTTCATTACAAATGCTGGATGCTGCTGCAATTATAGTCCGGGAGGTAAAAAACCTGACTCTTGCCTTAAAAAAACAGGCAGTCAAATACAAGGATGT
>JAMCVO010000756.1 GCA_023475715.1 Actinomycetota bacterium | reverse complement strand
TGAATTCTTTAAAACATCAAAATATTTAGTATACTTACACTTAAGGGCATTTCGTTCTCCTTTAATAGTTTTATTGGCTAATACTATTATAGAACGAGTGCCCCCTTATTTGATTAAGAACCAAATATGCTAATAGAAAATCTTTGACAATTTTAATTAATGTTCATAAAATATGAACAAAGAGTTTACAAATCATGAACATAGCTAATAATTAAAATGAATAGGATTTTTTCTACAAGTGAAAGAATAAAAATACTTAATTCAATAATTTTAAATAAAAATCCTCTTAGTGTTAATTCTGTTGCTTTCGGTCTTAAATTAAGTAAGGGCCTGGTTTCTAAATATTTTGATGTTTTAAAGAATTCAGGAATCGTTAAAAGATCGAATGGTAAATATCTAATTCTGGATTCCGGTGTGACTAAAGCTATCAGGATATTGCTCGTTGTGTCAGATATTGATATTTCAATTTTTACAAAATACAATTTTGTAAAATCTGTAGGGCTTTATGGTAGTTGCTCAAAGGGCGAAAACACGGAAGAATCTGATATAGATATTTGGATAGTAGTCGATGATGTAGGAGATGAAAAAATTGCCTCTTTAACATCAGAAATCAATAAAAAAATAAATAGAGCAAAGCCTCTTTTTTTAACTGAGAAAAAGCTGGAAAAAATAAAAAAAGACGATGAACTTTTTTATCACTCACTTTCATTCGGATCAATAGTACTGTTCGGAGAAAAAGATGCCATTTAATTTTAATGATTGTATTAAAGAAAACCTGCTTCGCAAAATACCACCATCATTAGATAAGGCTCTTCAATCAATAAAGAAGTCTAAAGAATGGCTTTCAGAATCTGAAAAATCTTTAAATGGTGGTGCAGCAGGTTCTTCAATCTTGTCATCTTATATGTCAATGTTTCATTCTGCAAGATCAATTCTATTTTTTGATGGGTATAGAGAAAAAAGTCATGCTTGTATTGCTCGATACCTGGAAGAAAAATATGTTAAAATCAAAAAATTGGATATAAAATGGGTTGAGTTGCTCGACCATTGCAGGGAAGTAAGGCATGATGATCAATATAATCTTAGTTTCTTTTCTACAGAAGAAGAGGCAGAAAATGCGTTTAAATCTGCAAAAGATTTCCTTGATGCGATGGAAAACCTGCTTAATTCTATTTCAAACTAAAAAAGATTTCTTTAAGTTTTAATAATTTATTCAAAATTTGGTTCGATTCCGGCCTCGGGCACCAACCTCTTTAGACATCTTTAAGGGTTTATTGACACCTATAACGTTATGGGTTACACTTAATAAAAAATGATTAAGTCGTTCAAACATAAGGGTCTTGAAGATTTTTTCTTTAATGATTCAACAAAAGGAATAATAACTGATCATACAGCAAAACTTGCCAGAATATTAGACCGTCTGAATGCATCATTATCTGTTAAGGATATGAATCTTCCTGGATTTAAGCTTCATAAATTATCCGGAAAAGAAAAAAGTATATGGTCGGTATGGGTAAGTGGAAATTGGAGAATTACTTTTTATTTTGAAAAAGGGGATGCTTATATTGTTGATTATCTTGATTATCATTAGGAGGTAAAAATGTTAACTAAAAGGAAACCAGTTCATCCGGGACAACTTTTTAAAGAGGAAGTTTTAATACCTTTGGGTATAACTGTTACTAGAGCTGCTTTGGATCTGAGGATATCCAGGAAAACCTTATCGGAATTTTTAAATGGACGTTCATCTTTAAGTCCTGAAATGGCAGTAAGAATAGGAAAGGCTACAAGAACTTCTCCTGAAAGCTGGTTGAATATGCAAATAAAATTAGACCTATGGGAAGCAAACAAAAAGAATCCCGAGGTTATTCCTTTTCCTATAAAAGAAAACAATATTGAAGATGAGCAAAAGGCTGTAATAATTTAGAGTTAAAAAATTATTTTTTCCAAAAGGAAAATTCAAAGACTATTAATAATTCTTTAATAATTTGGTTCGACTTTTCAGAGCTTAGGAAGCACCACCACTATTCAGGTTTTACCGGATTATTTTCATACATAGACGGTTCGTTCATTATTGAAATATAAATTTTTGCATAATGTAAAGTGCTGCTAAGGGAATCAACATTTTTTGCCCGGAAATAACAGTTTACCTGGTTTGAGAATAAATTAATGTTTGCTTGTGAAAATTTTTGGAAGTTTAATAATTCAATAAGTTCAATTAAGAATTTATCGATTTTATCAAAGGTCATTTTCCCGTTTTTTTCCTCTTGTTCGATTTCTGCAAGTAACTTTTGGGCTTGTTCGATGTCCATGAGGTTCTCCTCTCTTTGGTTTTGATTGCGCCAGATATCATTGTATCAGAGGGAGAGGAAATATAAAAAATAATAAAAAATCTTAACTAAATTTACCCGATTTTTTCTCGATAATAGGATAAGCAAACATAAGAAGAATTGCAAGGGCTAAAAGCAGCAGCTCGAATCTTATGAGCTTTGCAATCCCAATAATATCTGCGATTTTCCCTAAAAAAATCATGGTTACACCTGCAAGCCCTGAACTTAATCCCAGAATTAATGAGGAAGCCAGGCTCATATTTCCGGGAAGAAGATCCTGTGACATTCTTATGCATACCGGCTGGACTGATATGAAAAAAAATCCGCTTAAGACAAAGAGAATAACTGACACTATTTCTTTTGTCTGAAAAATAAAAAATAATAACGGAATAGAAACAATTAATCCTATTTGTATAATGAAATTTCCATTCTTAAACCTGTCATAAAAAGAACAGAAAATAAGTCCGCTTCCTCCGCCTATTGTTCCAAATAAGAAGAGGATTATGCCAATATCTATCAGCGGAATTTTCAAATCAGTAAAATACAGCGGCATATAATTTGAAAGGCTGATCCATACAACATATAAGGAATATACCGTAAATATAAGAATCCCTATCAAATACAATTTTTTACGATTTACTCTTTTAAGTTTTATAAAAAAGTCCAAACTTTTTGTTGACGGATTTACGGATCTTTGTGATGGAAGATATTTTAAAAGGATTAATGATGTTGCAATTCCTAAAATCATTGCCAGAGGGGTATAATTCATGCCTATTTTCTTTAGAATTAATATTACAACTAACGAACCGAATGCACTACCAAAATTTCCGCCAAAATTGATTAGTGAGGTGCTTAAGCCCTTTCTTCTTCCTCCATAATGACCTGCCATTGCAGCACTGGCAGGATGAAATGAGGATATGCCCAGATTGCCTAGAAATAAAAATAAAATTATTATCCAGTAGTTTGGTATTACTCCAAGAAAGCTAAGAAAAACAGAGGTAACAAGTGGTCCTATGGCTATAAAATATTTCAAACCATAACGATCAGCCATATAACCGAAAATTGGTGAGAAAAGGCTATTTGCAATAACACTGGTGGCACCCAGTAAGCTTACTTCAAAAAGGGATAATCCGAACTTAAAAGTCAGGACAGGTATAAGGCCGATATAAAAGCTCTGATAAATATCGATAACAAAATGACTTCCGGCTGAAAGACCTATCTGTAATTTGTTAAATTCTATTTTATTTTTAGTGTGCAAACTGCAGTTTCCAATTAAAACTGTTAATTTTTAAATATTACTTCCAAAACAACATGAGAATAGTAATATAAATTTTGTCTTTAACCTTCCGGATTTTTACCACATTCTGAATGCATATTGAAGATT
>JAMCVO010000045.1:2374-3718 GCA_023475715.1 Actinomycetota bacterium | reverse complement strand
ACAGATTTTTTTGTATTGAGAAATTCTAGTGGAGACTATGAAAATATAGATATATCTGTACAAACTCCAAATTCATGGTTAAAAATTATTGGTTTAAATTCTTTAAATCCCAATCAAGCAGATGAACTACCTTTAAGAATAGAATTAGAAGCAAGTGCTGAAGAATGGGGAAGGAATTATACTGAATATATAGTTGTTAAGCTTGATGAAGAAGAAATAAGAATTAAGGTAGAGCTTAATACAAAAACTAAAGGACAGCAGCCAACTCCTTTCAGTAAGAAAAAATTAATTCCTATAATCATTATACCTGTCTTTATTTTAATATTTTCTTGTTTTAGTATAAATTATTTAACAAAGAGTTGTGCTAAACAAAACAATAAAACAGTTGAAACAGAAGATAGTCATGTGGAAGTAAGCGTTTCAAGTTCAAATGGAATAACTGGGGAAGAAAATACAAATAAATTTAATTTTGATGGTAAGTTAGCTTATTTCGGTGAAAATAAAAATATTTTTATTATAGACCCTAAGAATGAAAATAATAAAATTTCAGAAATAAATATTGATTATATTTGGGATTCTTCTGCGAAATCAGCAAATATAGCTTGGTCAACTAATGGTGATAAGATTGCTTTTGGTTGTGGAATGGATCTTTATGTTCTGGATATTTACGATCTTTCGATTAATAAAATTTATACTTTAAGAACACCTGAAATTGATGATGAAGATGATACATGGAATAGAGGATTTATTGCTAATGTTGCCTGGTCCACTATTGAGGATGAGATTCTTTTTGCTGTTTCATCTACTGGTGCAAATGAAGAAGTATTTAGTGAATTAATATTAATTAATATCAATAATAAAGACACTAAAACGATATTAAGAGATAATAGATATCGTTTTTTTGCTATTGATTGGTCACCCAGCGGAAATAAAATAGTATATTCAATAGCAAAAGGAAGTAGATGGGATTCTAATGAAGATATGAATGATTATTGTAAATTGGGACTGATTGATGTTAATAATAATTATTCTACATCAATTTTTTCAGAATTTCCTGGTTGGACTAACGATGTAAATTATTATGGAAGATTTATAACGAATACCTCTTGGTCCCCAAATGAGGATATAATTCTATTTGATGTAGTGACAGAATTTTCTAATATTCAGGATGACGATAATAAAATATGTTCAATAAACATCGAAGGTAATAAGTTAGAAGAAATAACCAATGGGAATACACCAAATTGGTCTATAGATGGAAAATATATTATTTATGGTAATAACGATGGTCAAATCGTTTTGGCAGATAAAAATAATTTAAAGATCCATTCCACAACCAAAAGC
>JAMCVO010000045.1:0-2364 GCA_023475715.1 Actinomycetota bacterium | reverse complement strand
TTTCAGAGGGTTTAAGACCTGCTTGGGGTCCATAGATATTAGACTAATATTAGTAATCTATCAATTCAATCTTAAACACATCTTTTAAGTAATTTTAGTTTATGACTCGGCTTACAGGCTAACTCTGCTGAATTTAATGCAATATTTCCTAAACTCTTAAGACTCCTTTTTCTCATCAAAACAGATGCCTTCTTTGTTATATTTGAGATTGGAAATCCTTTCCAAATTTTCACTTGCAGGATTATAAGCAGGATCAAGGTCCAGGGCAGCACGGTAATGTTTTCGTGCAGTAGAAAAATCCCACCTATATTCTGCCAAAACTCCTAAAAGATTATGTGGTTCAGGAGAGTTTACGTCTTCTGATATCGCTTTTTTTAAATATTCTTTTGCCTTTTCATAATCTTGGTTGATTATGCATTTTTTAGCAAATTCCAAAAGTTCTTTAAAAGACATAAACTGTGACTCATTTAATTTCTGTCTTTCAATGACATTGTCTACTACTATTTTTAATTCTTCCAGGGTAAAGGGTTTACTGATAAAATCCAATGCTCCGAGTTTCATGGATTCCACCGCATTTTCTACTGTACCATAAGCAGTCATCATCACAACATTGTTTTTAAATCCCTGTTTCCTTATTTCTTTCAGTACCTGTATTCCTGTCATTTTATGCATCCTGATGTCAAGCAGTACCAGCATATAATCGTCATCCTTTAATTTTTTAACAGCTTCCAAACCATCACCGGCTACGTCCACTTCAAAGCCACTACTTAAAAGAAAGGTGGAAAGAGTTGTTCTTATGTTTTTTTCATCGTCAACTATCAGTATTTTATTATTCATTTTATTTGCTCCTTAAAATTATTTATCTTTAATTTACCCGTTCCGTTATAAACATAAAACTTTTAATTTTTATATGAAAAATATTTACTCTTTTCGATCATTAAACTTTTCTTTATCTTTAATTTTATTTAAAGTTATATAAAAAGTAGTTCCTCTCGATAACCTGCTTTCCACCCATATTTTTCCGCCATGTTTGTTAATTATATCCTTGCTTATGGCAAGACCCAATCCTGTACCTGCAATGGATTCATAAGCTTCAGTTTCATCGACTCTTACGAATCTATCAAAAATCTTTTTTTGGTCTTCTTCAGATATACCCCTGCCATTGTCAGAAAAACTAATAACCATTACATCATCAGCTTCTTTTGCACTGATTGTTATTTTCAGTTTCCTGTCTTTATTTTTATAATTGATACTGTTAGCAATAAGATTGGTAAAAACTTCGGAAATCTTGCTGAAATCTGCCAGAACGCCCGGCAGTTTCTTATCTATTGCATTAATTATCTCTATATCTGTTTCCTTTTTCTGAATCTCAAACAATTTTATTGCTGAATCAGCAATATCCCGTAAATTATTGGGCTTAAGATTAAAAGTTATTTTTCCGGATTCAAGCCTGGAAAGATCAAGTATATCATTAATAAGTTCTTTTAGTCTGTTCCCGTCTTCCAGGATTATTTTAGTCATTTTTTTCTGCTCTGCATTCAATTGACCCGGTATCTCTTTATCCAGGATTTCTGTTGCCATAATGACAGATGTTATTGGTGTTCTGAGTTCGTGGGAAATGGAAGAAATAAATTCTGATTTAAGTTTATCCACTTCTTTTAATTTGGTAATGTTTTGCAGGAGAGTTACCACTCCTACACCTTCTCCTTCAATATTAGTGATTGCTTTTGCTATGGCTCTGAAATATTCCAGAACCCCTTTCCTTTTTATTTTTATATCCAGATAATTATCTATAGAAAAAATTCTTTTTATTTTTATATCGTTAATATAATTGAGCAAATCATCATTTTTAATTATCTCAAGAAAATCCTTCTTTATGGCTTCAGATTCTTTGATGTTAAATATTTTCTCAGCTGCCTTATTTATCAGCAGTATCCGGTTTTCCGCGCCGGTAACAATTACCCCGTCGCTGATGCTTTCCACAATAGTCTCCACTTTTTGTTTTTCTTTCATCAGCTGCTTTATATTGAGCTGATCATATTGCTTTAACTTTGAAGCCATAATATTGAACTCTGTTGCCAGTGCGGCAATTTCATCTTTACCAATGATATTTATCTGCTGGTCATAATTTCTGTCGGCAATATTTCTTGTTTTTTGTATCAGATCCCTTACCGGTCTTATTATTTTATTTGTTAAATAAAGAACAAAGAAAATACCTATCAATATGGTAAATCCTGAGATCGCAAGGGTTATGGAAGTGGCGTTTCTGGCGATTATTTTGGATTCGTCACGCAATGTTATCATCTTATTCTCGTTTATTTCCACCAGACTTCGTGTCTTTTGTTTTATATTTTCAAATATTGG
>JAMCVO010000116.1 GCA_023475715.1 Actinomycetota bacterium | reverse complement strand
TAGTTAAAGGGTTGCTTTCGCTTTTCTTACTTTCGTTCCATTCCTCAACAGTTAAAGGAATATGATAAAATTAAAAATCAAATTTTAAATGGCTTAACGGTATTATTTGTCGATGGATGTAACGAATGCTTAGTGATGGAAACTCGTGGTTATGAAAAGAGGAATGTTGACACACCAAAGACAGAAACAGTAGTCAAAGGCTCACAAGAGGCATTTAATGAAAACCTTCGCACAAATATAACTCTTATAAGACGGATTATAAAAAATGAAAAACTTGTTACTGATATTTTACCTGTAGGTAAAACAAATAACGCTAATTGTGCGATCTTATACATTGATGGTATTGCTAATCCGAAAGTGGTAAAGGAAGTAAAGTTTCGCATAAATAATATCGATAGTGGTTTTATTATGGGAAGCGGAATGCTTGAGCAATTTATCGAAGATAGTCCATGGATGCTGATGCCGCAAGTTATAAATACCGAACGACCTGACAGGGCTGCATCTTTCCTTATGTCTGGCCAAGTAGTTATTATTGTCGACGGTACACCAATTGCAATGGCTGTGCCTGTTAGTTTCTGGGGATTATTTCATACATCTGAAGATAGCGAGCTACGTTGGCAATATGGAACATTTTTAAGACTGGTAAGGTTTATAGGACTATTGCTGGCTGCTTCTCTACCAGGGTTATATCTTGCATTGGAACTCTATCACCCCGAGGCGATACCAACAAGTCTGCTTGCAGTGATTGAAAAAACAAGAGAAAATGTACCTTTCCCGGCTTTATTGGAAATATTGATGATGGAGGTATCATTTGAGCTCATCCGTGAAGGCGGTTTACGAATACCTGGAGTAATCGGGCAAACTCTTGGTATTAACGGTGCATTAATTCTTGGACAGGCAGCAGTTGCAGCAGGGCTTGTAAGTCCAATCCTTATTATAATTGTTGCCATTACGGGGTTAGGAAGTTTTACCATACCAAACTATCAACTTGGACTGGCTATCCGGATACTTCGTTTCTTTTATATTATTGCAGGGTCGCTTGCTGGATTCCTTGGAATATCTGTTGCATTAACCATTACCGGCGCATTAGCCTGTGCTACCAAGTCATTCGGTGTTCCGTATTTTTCGCCTGTTGCTCCGGTAACGCGAAAAAGCCATGATATAATCATTGAATATCCTGTTTTCAGCCAAAAAATAAGACCCGATTATCTGAATACACCTGATAGGAAACGTCAACGGGATAATCCAAGAGGATGGGTTAAAAAACATTTAAAAGAAAAGGACGGTAGTTAGAATTGACGCAGGAAGGTAAGTTCGGTGTTGGCGAAACAATATCATTAGTATCTATTGCTATGATTTCCAAGATGTTTTGCACATGTGCTCAAATAGATTTTATGAAGGTGGGTACAACAGGCTGGTATATGATAGTTATATCTGGAATTATCGCAGCATTAGGTTTTACTTTCTGTTACTTATTGCTTAAGCGGTTTCCAGGGAAAAATCTTTTACAAATATATGATATAACCTTCGGAAATGTTATAGGGTTTATTTTTTCCCTATTACTTGCTATATTGTTCCTATCCGAAGTAGTTATATATCTCAGGGAATTTACTGATATAGAAAAGGTTTATGCATATAGGGACAGCCCTCCTGTATATATAATGCTTTTTGTGATATTAACTATTATAGTATTAAGTTTTTTAGGTCTTGAAGCGATAGTGAGGTATTCTAAATTTATTGGATATTTTATATTCTTCGGGCTCATTGCCGGACTGTTACTTGCATCCCAGAATTACCAGGTATACCGCCTCTTCCCTATATTGGGCCATGGGCTGGGCGCAACATTTGTCAATGCTCTCAAGCGGAGTTTTGCTTATGGTGAAATATTTTTTGTCGCAGTATTCGCTTGTTCGTTACAGAGCATACGTAAAATAAAAAAAGCAGGGTACCTAAGCCTTTTAGTTGGAGGGGCGGCGTTATTTTTTATATACCTTTCTTTCAATCTCACATTTGCATATCCCATAGGAGATGAATTAACATCCCCCATATATGTTCAATCGACCTTGATAGAATATGGAGGTTTCTTCCAAAGGGTTGAACCATTACTCTATTTTGTATGGATTATTACAACCTTGATTTCTTTAATAGCACTTTTTTATGCAGCATTATTTATATATACATATATCTTCAGGCTAAAGGATAAAAGGCCTCTTATCATACCGCTTTCGATAATAGTGCTTTTTTTGTCTCTGATTCCGGATAGTCTAGCTACAATGACAAACATTGCCGAAAATATTTTATTACCATATGCCTGGATATTATTTTTTACACCTCCCATAATTGCTCTAATTATCGCAAAAATCAGAAAAAAAGGAGGAAGAACGAGAAATGCGCAATAGAGTGTGTATCGTATTCCTCTTAATTATTATTTTAACACAATTAGCAGGATGTTTTGATGCTCATGAAATAAATGACTTCACTTATGTTACTATGTTCGGAATAGACAAAGGGATTTCTGATAAGTGGAGACTTACTGTGCAATTCAGAACTGTATCCCAAAATTCAACTTCCGGACAGGGAGACGGCGGATCTGGCAGTAACCAGGGAGGTTTCAATTATCAGACTGAAACAATCGATGCCCCTTCCTTTTTTGCGGCTGTTAATCTAATTAATAGTAATATACCGCGCCAACTTAACTTTGAGCATTGTAAGCTTATCGTACTTTCTGATGAATTAGCAAAAAGCGGGCTGGTTGGAGAGTTTATAGCACCTTTGACACGGTTCAGGCAGATTCGAAGAACAACAGATATGGCTGTTATAGAAGGTAATGCTGAGGATTTTATTGAGACTTTCAAGCCATTCATCGGAGATACTATAACTTTAACAATAGAAGACTTATTCGGGGAGTCAAAGAAAACAGCCTTTTTTCCGGCATATGATCTTGATAAATTTTATGAAGACTTAAAAACAAGCTATGGTCAGCCTGTCTTAGCATTAGGAGCTATAAATGATTCTCGGAATTTTATAACTGAAGGTCAAAAGTGGGATGATGAATTCAATATTGCAGGTGATTATTATGCAGGAGAAACACCCAGAAAAAACGGAAATAAGATCGAACTTTTAGGATGCGCAATTTTCAATGGAGATACGATGGTGGGTAAACTTACTGGAAATGAATCCCGGTTGAGGTCGATTATAACCGGCGACTTTCAAAAAGCGATCTTTACTATTCAAGACCCAAAAGCATCTAAATTTGTCGTACCATTAGAAACGTGGCAGTCTTCAAAACCTGAAATAATAATAAGGTTTAAAAATGGAAAACCCTTTATCAATTTAAAGATTAATCTTTCAGGAGACATCCTTGCTATACAAAGCAGGATTGACTATGAAAGCGTTGAGCTAAAACCTGTACTTGAGAAAGCGGCAGTTAGCTTCTTCGTCGATGGAATCGAAAGTACAATTAATAAATGTAAAAGCCTTAATTGTGATGCATTTAATTTTGGTACTGTGGCAGTGAGACAATTCGGAACAATCGAGCAGTGGGAAAGGTATAATTGGAACATTCACTTTAAGTCAGCCCAAATAAGTTTAGAGGTTAAATATACAATAAGGCGTTCCGGATCTATGCTTAAAAATTCTGAAATCAATTCGGTGGAGGGGGAAAAATCGGTTTCGAGGATGCGGCTATCAATGACATGGTTGGCTCTTTTTTATCAAAGC
>JAMCVO010000511.1 GCA_023475715.1 Actinomycetota bacterium | reverse complement strand
ATATGTAATTTGCCATTTTAATGCTGCTTACCCGCAACCTGTCAATTTCAACTGCAGCTTTTTCTTTAATTATTTTTATATTTGCCATACTGCCCTTTCTCTAATTTTTAAAAGATGAATTTTGTTGCTACCTTTAAATATATCAATTAGAGCATCTCAATCTTGCCATTAATAAGTGAAGCAAGCCTTATCCCTGCTATCATCCCTCCATCAACAACATAATTTGCACCTGTTGTGAAGGCGCTTTTTTCTGATGCGAGAAATACAACAGTGTCTGCAATTTCTTTAGGTTTTCCAAAACGTCCTAATGGAACACTTCGAGTTACTGAATTAGGATCTGCGCTTTTACCGCTTTTTTGATACTCTATCAACATTTCTGTAGCAATCCATCCGGGAGATATGGAATTAACTCTTATATTATATGGGCCCCATTCTATTGCCAGGTATCGAGTTATTGAAATAACACCAGCTTTTGCAACACCATAGACAGGATTGGTTTTTATGGGATTGACACCTACCACAGATGAAACATTAACAATACTTCCACTCATCTGTTTTTTCATTGATTTGTTAAACACTTCCTTACAGCAAAAAAATAAGCCTTTAAGGTCAACACCTGTATCAATATTCCATTGCTCCTCTGTGACATTTTCTGCCAGAACAGAAGTACAAATACCAGCACAGTTTACAAGAATATCAATTTTGCCATAATGGGAAACAACATCGTCAACCATCTTTATAATTTCATCAAGTTCCGTCAGGTTGAGTGGCAGAGCAATAGCTTTACACCCCAAATCTTCTATTTTTTTTATGCTGTCTTCCGCAGCCTTTTTATCAACATCCGTAAGGTAGGTTACTGCAAGATTAGCTCCTTCATCTGCAAGTCCAACCGCAATAGCTTTGCATATTCCCGTAGACCCGGTTACTATTGCTACCTTATCTTTAAGCATTAAATCCATTTAAGGCTCCTTTTACAGTATTTATTATTAGCAACATTTATACCAATATTTATAAATTAAATAATTTTCTTAACCGCATCCCTTAGCTGGTTGATCCCAGGAATATAAGCATCTTCAAGCGGTGGACTGAACGGACATGGTGTATCAGGAGCACCGATTCTTATAATGGGAGCATCCAGATAATCAAACATTTCTTCTACTACTATTGCTGCTATATCACTTGCAATTCCACAATTTAACCATCCTTCATCGGCAATAATTAGTTTGCCTGTTTTTTTTACAGAATTAAAAATTGTTTCCTTATCAAGAGGTTTTAAACTCCTTGGATCAACGACTTCAATACTTACTCCCTCTTTTTCCATCTCGACAGCAAGATTAAGTGCATTATATGCCAATGCCTGAGTGGCAACTATCGTTACATCATTACCTTCCTTTTTTATATCTGCCTTCCCAAAAGGGATAGAATAATATTCTTCAGGAACTTCTCCCTTAATATTAACAATTCTTTTATTTTCAATAAAAATTACAGGATTTTCGTCCTTTATCGCTGTATTTAGCAAACCTTTTGCATCATAAGGTGTAGTAGGAGCAACTACAATCAAACCAGGGGTATGAACAAAAAATGAGTAAAAGCTTTGTGAGTGCTGAGCTGCATTTGCTCCACTTGCTCCTGACACAATTCGTAAAACCATTGGCACCTTGCACTGCCCGCCAAACATATAATGTATCTTTGACATCTGGTTTATTATCATGTCCATGCATCCTGGAGTAAAATCAATATACATAATTTCTATAACCGGCCTCAGTCCTCCAAGCGCTGCACCAACTCCAGCACCAACTATGGCAATTTCAGATATTGGGGTATCAATTATCCTGTCAGGGCCGAATTCATTATATAGTCCTGAAGTTACCCCGAAGGCACCGCCGAGAATTCCTATGTCTTCGCCCCAGCAGAAAACCTTTTTATCATTTTTTAAATTATATCTTAAGGACTCATTAAGAGCTTCCCTGTATGTTATCTCTCTCATTTCTTTACCTTTCTTCCCTAAAAAAATTACTTCACATACACATTATCGTAAAGTGCTGAAACAGGTGGAAACGGGCTATTTTCAGCAAATTTTATAGCCTCAACAAGATCGGCTTCCAGTTCTTTCTGCATATTTTCAAAATCTTTATCAGTGATTGATTTTTCACTGATAAGAAGCTCTTTTAGCCTTCTTACAGGATCTTTTCCCCTCCAATCATCCATTTCCCTTTGAGACCTGTAAAGCAGTCCATCTTTTGGCTCTCCTGCATGGTGACCATGCCACCTGTAAGTTTTGCATTCAACCAGCGTCGGACCATTTCCTTTTCTAGCTCTAACTATTGCATCTGCGGCAACATCATAAACAGCACATACATCATTACCATCAACAGTGACTCCTGGAATATTATAGCTTTTTGCTCTTATTGATAGATCTTTCACACAGTCCGAGAGACTTCTTGGAACAGAAATTGCATACTGATTATTTTCAATTACAAATACTACATTTGATTTTCTTACCGCTGCAAAATTAATACCTTCATGAAAAGCTCCTGTATTTGCCGCACCATCACCAAAAAAGCTAACCGTAACCTTATCTTCACCAAGATATTTTGAAGCAAAACCAACCCCTGCAGCAAGTGGTATCCCCCCACCAACAATTCCGTTTGTACCAAGGATTCCAATCTCTATATTTGCAAAATGCATCGAGCCGCCAATACCTTTACAATAACCGGTTGATCTGCCGTAAAGCTCTGCCATCATGTATTTGTATTCCCCGCCTTTTGCAAGAACATGACCGTGCCCCCTATGGCTGCTTAAAACATAATCCTCTTTTTTTAAATTGGCACAGAATCCTACAGGAACAGCTTCCTGACCGGTCGAAAGGTGCATGGATCCCGGGATATATCCAGCCTTGTAGAGGTCCTGCACTTTCTCCTCAAAAAGACGGATCTTCAACATTTCCTTTAACAGCTTTACTTTTGTGTCTTTACTGATTGCCATACTTTTCCATCCTTGCAGATTCTTTCTTAATAGTATTTTTAATTTTACTTATAATTAAATTTCTTGCTTTTCTAATATAGCAAATACTGTTTAACAACCACGATATCTATTATTATAGTATTAATATTGTTATTGTCCCCTATATCTCTAATTCGATCAGTTAAATACCTGTTCATCGAACATTTGTTTTACTTCTCCTTACTTTAATTAAAATATTTAAATAATAGGTTATCATCAAATGCGCCTGCTTAAAACATATCCCTATTTTGTAGCTGTAATTTCATTCAAAACTTCAAGAAACCTGTCTATCTCTGTAATTGTGTTGTAATGCTCTATGCTTACTCTTAAAAGGCCACCTCTTTTTACAAGATCGAAATGCTTTATCAGCTCAAGTGCTCCGAATCCTTCTATACCATTCCAGACATAAATGTGCTCCTTATTCATTTTTCGGCAAAGCTCTTCTGAAGTATGCCCTTCAAGAAAAAATGAAAATGTAGGGCATCTCCACCCAAAATTGTTCTCATCAGTAACCCCGTAAACTTTTAGCCCTTTTATCTTCTTCAAACCTGCACTGAGCCTTCCGCCAAGAACTTTTTCATATTCTGCAATAGCAGACATTCCCTTTTTAAGCTCAAACCGCCTTCCGGAAAAATTCGTAAAATCAGCTTCAAATTTTTTCCCGAATTCCTTACCTATGTTTGCAAGATAAAAGGGCTAAAAGTTTACGGGGTTACTGATGAG
>JAMCVO010000257.1 GCA_023475715.1 Actinomycetota bacterium | reverse complement strand
CAATCGTTTTGTTTTTTCAGAAATCCAAAAATTATTTGCACAGAAATGAAAAAGCGGAATAAACTGCCCTCCGCCATATTTCACCTTGCTACCTTCCTTATCCAAAAAATAAAAATTATCCAGCTCTTTTTCAGAAAGAAAGCACATAACTTGCTGAAAACCTATCTTTAAACCATATTCATCATGAACTTTTTTTGAAAACCCGGATAAACTGCCTAATCTGTCAGAATCCCAGATTGTGGAACCATAATATGTTTCCCAACCAGGGTCTAAATATAAGCATTGCGCTCCGATATCTTTTGCTAATTCTGCCTCTTCATATAATTGTTCCAAACTATAAGGCAATATTTTGCTTTTATTTTTTATAGGAATAGTATTGAAGTTTTCACCAATCCATCCCAGGTTATATATTTCATTCCAGTTTAATGGAGGATTATAATTTTTTAGATAAATGTGACCCTTTTCATTAAGATGCTCCCTGTATAAATAAAAACCGTCCGAGTAGTCCCCTTCAAAAACTGCATATTTAGTAGAACCAAATGAGTAATTTTCTTTTGCCTTTATTTCTGCTGCATTTTCGGGATTACCTTTATATAAAAAACATCCTCCCAGAATAACAGCTACATCTTCCACTCCTCTGCCATCAACCGGTATTGAATGTCTGTTGAACCTGCTATACTCAATTTCTTCCAGATTATATTTGCAAACCAGAAGATTGGTTTTATTATCTCCCCACAGCCATCCTTCTGAACAGAAACCAGGTTTTGAAGTAGCTTCCGGGTCTTCAAACCATGGTGAATTCACTAAGTCGTTGGCACTAAATGAATCAAGTCTCCGATCTATTAATTGACCGTGGAATCTTCTTGTAGGAATAGACGAAAGACAAAATTCATCAAGATTGTCAAACCATCCGATATCCTGTGAAAATAACCTTTTTAAAAATCCAAAATCAATATTGGAAAACGTAATTTCCTTGCTGCTTTTATTTATAATTTTTATTTTTTCTTCAAGCCATATGCTATCCTTTTTTAACTCAAAAACCTGCTCAAAAAATATTTCTTCGTTCAAAAATTTTCCAGTTATAAACAATTTTTCATTTGTTTCACAAGCAAGTGTTCTGGATTCTAAAACCAGCTGGTTGACATTGTCTCCCTTTTTTAAACAACATCCATAGTAATAATCCACATCTGAATATAAGGTTGAATTCAATTTGTTAGATAACCTATAGATATAATCATCATTCTTTTTTAATATTTCAACTTTCCAATAAGCATTTTCCAAAACAAAGTTTTGATTAAAAGCTTTATTATTTTTTATTTCTTCAATATTTGCCATATCTATTGCATACCTCAATCATCTTAAAAATATTTTTTAATGGGGTGTCTCTGCCGCATTGATCTCCTGTAGAAAGAATGTATCCGCCATTTTCTGCTGCATCTTCAATACATTTAATTGCAGCCTTCTCTAAATTGACTTCCGATCCAAGCATATCGATACTTGTATGAAGGTTGCCTTTAAGAGCTATTTTGTTCCCAAACATCTGTTTTATTTCTTTTAGATTGCAATCACCCTGAGGAGGTTTTTCCAAAGGCTCGATAATATTCAAATCCGTTTGCTCAGCGCATATTTTTATCAAATCCATGGAAAAACCGCAGCAATGCAGATGACTTATTTTATTATTATTTTTACAGATTTTTGTAATGCTCTTTATTGAATCCAAAGATAGTTTTTTTGTTATAGGAATACCTTGCCATGTTATAAGACCGCTTGCACCAATTAAAACTTCATCAAACAAATCGGAAGAGATAATTTGTTTTAAATATTTTTCCGTCCATTCTTCATGCATCTCTTTATATTTGATTATAAGATCAGGATAGTCATAAATCAGCAAACCTAAAACTGCTAAACCGCCATCTGCTATTTGGTCCAGATGTATTAAGCTTGGAATAAGAATCGGAATTCCGATAATAGCTGATGAGCCAAATAGATTCTTCATCTCCAGAACATCAGAATAATCAATATCCTCGATAACCGGATAAAAATATTTCAGGAATTTAAACTCTTTCTTAAAATCTTTTATATATTTCTTTATTACCCATGGCGGATTATATTTCGGGAATAACGTATCAGAAAAAAGATCTCCTTCAGGTGTATGCATGATTGTTCTGCTTATTATTTTATCTTCCGTTTTTTCCAAAATTTTATATTCATAATTGACTTCTTTTGATTTTACTTTTGGAGCAGCATAAAAAGCCCAGCCGTCCATGCCGAAATAATCTATTGCATCTTTATATGCATACATCAATTTTTTAGTTTCCATCGCATAATATTTTTTTTGGGACTCCTCATATTCAAAAAATTCCCAAAATGGACGTTCCTTTAATTTAAGAGGAATCATTATCGATATGTCAGGACAACAAGGAACTTTGTCGGGCTTCTTATTTCTCATAGCTAAAATCATTCTCTCTCTGCTTGTCACTAAAAAGTCTCCTTAGTTCTAATTATTTAACAAAAAATTCTATTGTTTTTGAAAATTAAAGTTTAAAATAAAAATATCTGACAAATAAAAAATTTTTCTGCCAAATAAAATTATTTTATACTTCCCATTGTCAGACCTTCCAAATAATATTTCTTTGTAAAAAAATAGATTAAAATAATTGGGATTGTACTTATGAATAATCCTGCAAAACCCTGGGTTAATGGCGCAACTTCTCCGGTCGACATGAGCTCAGATGTAAATATGTTCATGATTTTCAGCATCAACGTTTGATTTTTTGGATTCTGTAAAAATAGAAGCCCTACCAGCAGTTCTGTCCATACTGTAATAAAATTAAAAATAGCCGCAGTCACCACCACTGGTTTAGATAACGGAAGAACTATTTTTGTAAACATCCCCATCTCATTTGCACCATCTATTTTTGCCGCTTCCAAGATTGAAACCGGAAATTCGAGAAAATAATTTCTGAAAATATATACAGTAAATGGAAGCCTGATACCTACATAAATAATTATTACACCAATAAATGAATTAATCAGATGAAGGCTGCTGTATTGCAAAAATAAAGGCAGAACTATAACCATTATCGATAAAAATATCCCTGACGTCATTAATAAATACCAGAAATTTCGAAATTTAAATCTTAAGAAAGCTAATCCATATGCTGCAATTCCGCCAATCAATATGGTTATGATACATGTAATGATCCCGAAAAACAGGCTGTTTCTAAATCCGTAGTTGATCCCTTTATTCCATGCTGAAACAAAATTTTCAAAAGTAAAACTATTTGGCAAGGTAAGAACTCCTCTGGAAATATCGATTCTTGACCTGAAAGGAGAAATCAATAAAACATACAGTGAGCCTATTATCGTTAAACTATAGGAAATAAATATTATCTGAATAATTATTTTTTTTATAAAATCACTAACCTTCAACTTCATTTTTAAGTTCTCTCGTCTGTTTTCGCATTATATACAGATATAAAGATATAAGAATTACCGTAATGAAAATCAAAATCAAACTGGCAGCATTAGCTTTACCCAAATCCTGATACTTAAATTCATTGACATAGACAAAATATTCAAGCACAGTAGATGAAAATCCCGGACCGCCGCCTGTCATAACATATATGTAATTAAATAAAAAAGACATTAAGCTTATGATTTGTAAAACTACAAAGATCTGTATAACATTTCTTAATATGGGTATCGATATGAATCTGAATACCTGCATAAC
>JAMCVO010000742.1 GCA_023475715.1 Actinomycetota bacterium | reverse complement strand
CAAAGTATTAAACTACAAAAAAAAGAAAATTAGAAGCATAAATCTTAAAAAACAAATTTATACATCTAAACACCAGGAGGCATAATGAAAGATTCAAGTATGAAAAAATCTCACTTGTTACTCACAAAGGCTAAAAAAATAATTCCTGGAGGGGGTCAGAATGCAAGGAGATTGGCATGTTTTACAAATTCCTATCCTGTTTTTATAGAAAAGTCTAAAGGTGCTCATATTTGGGATGTTGATGATAATGAATATGTCGACTGGTTGTGTTCGTATGGACCTATAATATTGGGACATTGTTATGATAAAGTTGATGATGCAGTAATAAGCATGATAAATAGCGGTATTTTATTTAATTTACATTCACCCGTACAGATAACTTTATCTGAGAAATTAATTGAACATATACCTTCTGCTGAGATGTGCATATCATTAAACACAGGATCAGAGGCAACTGAAGCAGCAATAAGGATAGCCAGGGCTTATACCGGAAAAGATGTAATTATTAGGTGGGGTTTTCATGGATGGTTTGATTGGTCTGTAGAAAATAAACTCGGTGTTCCAAATGGAGTGAGTAATTATGTAAAAAGTTTTCAGTATAACGATCTAGCTTCGCTAGAAGAAGTTTTGGAAAAAAATAAAGGAAAAGTTGCTGGAATAATTATGATGCCCTTTGAAGTTATTCCTCCTAAAAAAGGATTTTTAGAAGGTGTTAGGAAATTAGCAGATATATATAAAACTGTTTTAATTTTTGATGAAATTCGCTCATGGCCAAGAATGGGATTAGGTGGGGCACAGTCATATTTTAATGTTATTCCGGATATCACTACTATTTCAAAAGGTATTGCTAATGGCTATCCTCTAAGTGCTGTTGTCGGTAAGGCTGAATTTATGCAGGTAGCTGAAAAAACAGCAATTTCAGCAACATATGCTCCAGGTAAATTGGGAATGGTTGCTGCTTTAGAAACTATCAAACAATTAGAAGATGGTAGTGTAATGGGCCATATCTGGGAAATAGCAACAAAACTTGGTGATGGTCTAAGAAGCTTGATTGAAAGTAGAAATATAAAAGCAACAGTATTTGGTATGCCACAGCTGCCTTTTTTAATGTTTGGCGACAAGGAACTAAATACGCTTACACTAAATAATCAATCTATGGTTGCGACGGTCAATTTAGGGCTTTCTAAGGGCGGTAACAAAGAAATTGAAAAGGCAAATCTTTTAACGGAATTGTTTTATAGCGAAACTATAAAACGTGGAATATTTTTTCATCCAAAGCATCACTGGTTTACTTGTTATGCCCATACAGACGAAGACATAAATAAGACGCTTAATGCTTCTGAAGAATCTTTGGATATTGCAATTAGAAGTTTATAAAAACCTATTAATTTTAAAAAATATTAAGATTTAAAAGGAGAAAAAATGTTTAAAGTTCCTTTATTGAAACCTAAACCAGATTTTGAATATTTTATAGATGTTTTAAGCGGAAAGAAAAAACAAGACAGGGCTGTATTTATTGAATTACTGATAGATGAGGAAATTTATCAATTTATAATTGAGAATTATTTTGGTGAAAAGTATATACCGCCAACAACTCCAAGAACTTTTGGACTTAGCAAAAGCGAAAGTGAAAAATTTAGCAGTAATTTTGAAAAAGACAGAGAGGCGCGAGGTAAATATATAAAACAAACTATTAATTTTTTCTATAGAATGGGATACGACTGTTTTCCTGAACTTGAATATTTTTGGAATTTTGAATCATTAAACAGCATTGCTATTGAAACAAATGATACCGCAGCACTTTCAAGGGGGAAAAGATCCTGGGGTAATGAAGGAACCGGAATGATAACTTCATGGGAAGATTTCGAAAAGTTTCCCTGGGATATGGCTGAAAGAATGTTATTGGAATATGGCGACACTCTTGAACTTATCTATAAAAAATTATTGCCTGAAGGTATGAAAATAGTTGCCCAAGGTTGCATGTGGGAAAAAGTATTGGTTTGGATATTAGGTTATACCGGTTTATTTTATAAAGCTTATGATGAACCAGACTTAGTTGAAGCAATTTTTAACAGAGTAGGCAAATTAGTATATGATCAATATGTAATTGCTTGTCAGAATGATGGGGTTGGAGCTATATGGCATGGTGATGATCTTGGATTTAAAACGGGTACTCTTATTTCTCCTGAACTTTTAAGAAAGTGGGTTTTCCCTTGGTTTAAGAAGTATAGCGAACTTGCTCATGAGCATAATAAGCCTTTTTGGTTTCATACATGTGGTTCCAAAGAATTAATTATAAAAGATTTGATTGAAGATATTAAAATTGATGCCCTTCATTCATTTGAAGATTCCAGCTCTCCGGTAATTGATTATAAAAAAAGATATGGCGATAAAATTGGTATTATGGGCGGAATAGATATGGATAAATTAGCTACTTTTAGAGAAGAAGATTTAAGAAAGCATGTAAGAAACATTTTAGATGTTTGTATGCAAGGCGGAAGATATGCTTTGGGAGCCGGTAATTCAATTAGTAATTTTATACCCGTAAATAATTATCTTGCTATGCTGGACGAAGGGCTTAATTGGCATTAACTCTTTAAAATCTTTATAAATAATTTAAATAAGCTATTTTAAAAATACATTTATTTTGAAGGAAGTATATGAATGAATGATAGCAGTATATTATTGTCAGTTAAAGAGTTATCAAAAAAATTTGAAGGAATTATTGCGCTTGACTGTGTTGATATTGATATAAAAAAAAGTAATATACATGGTTTAATTGGGCCCAATGGTGCTGGTAAAACAACATTTTTCAATGTAATAACTAGATTACGCCCTGCTAACAGTGGCAGGGTCTTCTTTAAATCAGTTGACATATCATCTTACAAGCCTGAAAAAATAGCTCAGTTAGGGATAAGTCGAACCTTCCAAGCAGGAAAATTAGTTCCTAATATGACGGTTCTGGAGAATGTTATGATTGGTGCAAACTGTAATACAAGTCTTGATATATTTGGAACTTTTTTTCGTTTACCATTTACAATTTCCAAACAAGAAAAAAAGACAAAAGATAGAGCTAGGGAATTATTAAATCTTGTAGGTATGAGTAATTCAGAAAACAGATGGGCAACTGATTTGGTTTGGGTAGAAAGACAGCTTGTGCAAATTGCCAGAGCACTTGCAGCAGAACCTAAACTTTTACTTTTAGATGAGCCTACAGGAGGTATGGGCGAAGATGAGTCTTTTGTAGTGGCTGAGTTAATAAAAAAGCTCAGAAATGAGATGGAAATAACGGCAATTATTGTAGGTCATGATATGAATCTGGTCTTAGGAATTTCAGATAAAGTTACATGTTTAAATTTTGGTAAAAAGATTTGTGAAGGAACTCCTGATGAAGTGAAAAAAGACCCAAAAGTATTGGAGGCATATCTTGGACAATAATAAAAAAGAAATATTAAAGATTGAGAATATCTCAGTTAACTATGGACCAATAGCTGCTTTGCAAGAAGTTAGTCTGAATATTTATGAAGGAGAGATAGTCGTACTGTTGGGTGCTAATGGCTCAGGTAAATCAACATTACTTAATGCGATATTAGGAATTGTTCCCTGTAAAAAGGGACACATATTTTTTCAAGGGGAAGAAATTACTCATAAAGCTACTAATAATAGAGTTTCTTCTGGAATATGTCTTCTTCCGGAAAGTCATGGAATAATTCCTTCAAATTTTTTTGATAACT
>JAMCVO010000639.1 GCA_023475715.1 Actinomycetota bacterium | reverse complement strand
GCAGATATTTGATAAAAAAAACAATTTAATAAAAGAACTCATCAGGACAAATATCCTGAAACATATATGGAATAATGCTCCTATAGACAGAGCAAAAGTTTCAAAAGAATTAGGCTTGAGCAGGACAACACTGACAATAATTGCAAAAGAGCTTATCGAAAATAAAATATTGGAAGAAACCGGACACGGCGAATCCACAAAGGGAGGCGGTAAAAAACCTATCCTGTTAAACTTCAGGGAAGATATCGGATATATCATAGGTATTACGGTAGGAATAAAGAAAATAAAAGTAGTCTTGGGAAATATCAAAGCGCAATTTCTAAATGAATTGGATGCCGATAGAGACACTGACGAAGACCCTTATGTAACATTAAAAAAGATCTCTGATCTTATTAAAAAGTTTGATATTTACAAAACGGGCAAGATACTCGGAATTGGAATTGGTATTCCGGGAATAATAGACCATATAAATGGAATAGTAAAATTTTCCCCCAATTTAAAAGGCTGGGAGAATGTTACGGTAAAAAAATATATTGAAGATGAGTTCCCTGGGGTAAAATGTTATATCGACAGGGAAACAAACCTGCAGATCTTTGCAGAAAAATGGTTTGGGCAGATAAATTCAAAAAATTTTATTACCATAGAGGCAGGGGTTGGTATTGGAATCGGAATAATCATAAATGACAGGATATACAGGGGAAACAATGATGCTGCCGGAGAATTCGGCCACACAACCATCATTCCACAGGGTAGTGAATGCCATTGCGGCAATTATGGATGCTGGGAAACCGTTGCAACAATTAGAAGTTTCATAAGCAAAGCCTATAATGGAATTGAAAAAGGTATCCAGACAAAATTACCCGATTATTTCATAGATGGAAATTTAACTTTTGAATCAATAATAAATGCATATAAAGCTGGTGATGGATTCTCAAAGGAATTATTGGAAGAATATGCCTACTGGTTAGGTGTAGGTATTTCTAACATTGTAAATGTTTTTGATCCTGAATTGATTATAATATATGGCTCTGCTTCTCAATTGGGAGATCTGGGAATTAAAATTATCAAAAATACAATCGCTTCCAATGCGCTCCCCAGAGTAAAAAGAAATATTGAAGTCAAGTATTCTCTTTTTGGAAAGGAAGCAAGAATCATCGGGACTTTCGGCCTCGTAATTAAAAATATTTTATCTATTCCTGATGAATATATTATCTGATAATGCATATTGATCATAAAAATTTTAGATTTCTGATAATATTTAACATCAAACATTAACTGACTTTAAAAAATTATAATTCTTAAATTAAAAAGTTTTTCATTAAGAGGTGATTTTATGGATTTTTTTGGAAAAAAAGTAAATAAAACAGAGCTTCTTGAAAAAATTGGAGATATGTCTCAGCTTGGCGGAATAAGTTCATTTGAATATAATGATGGAGTCAGCAAAGGAATCAGGGCATTCAATATCAAATGTATCTCCGGTATAGATGTTACAATCTTAGAAGACAGAGGGATGGATATTTCGCATATGTTTTATAAATCCATACCCATAAATTGGAACTCTATATCCAGAGAAACTTCTCCCTTCTATTATAATGATAAAGGATTTGAATGGTTAAGATCCTTTTATGGCGGATTACTGACTACCTGCGGCCTTTTAAATATCGGCGATCCTTGTATTGATGATGACGAAGACCTTGGTTTACATGGAAGAATATCCAATATGCCCTTTGAAAAAACCGGCATTGAAGAAAAATGGACAGATGAAGATTTTATTATAAGTATCCGGGGCAAAGCAAGAGATGCTGTTTTCAAGGGAAATAAGCTTGAACTATCAAGGAAAATAACTGCGTGCATGTTTAATCCTAAAATAATAATAGAAGACAGTATAATAAATTTGGGTTATAAAATTTCACCCTTAATGATTCTATATCATATAAACATCGGATACCCATTACTTGACAGTACCTCAAATCTGCTATTTAAAAAGCTTAAAACAATACCCCTTGATGAAAATTCAGCTAAAGAAGCAGCTGGCTGTCATGAGTTTGATGACCCGGTAATAGATTTTAATGATGAGGTGTTCTTTCATGATCTATTTGCTGATAAAGATGGAAATGCAAACATTGCGATAGTAAATCAAGCTTTTAACAATAATGAAGGTTTGGGTCTTTCGATAAAATTCAATAAAGATAATTTACCATATCTTACCCAATGGAAACATCTTGAAAAAGGCGAATATGTCTGTGGCATTGAACCATGCAACAGTTATGTGAGAGGCAGAGCCACAGAGAGAAAAGAAAAAAACCTGCAATTTATTGGACCTGGGGAACAAAAAAATTTCCGATTAGAATTTAATATACTAAAGTCAAATAATGATATAAATATGTTTAAGAATACTTATCTGGTCTAATATTATAAGGTAATTAAAATAAGAATATTCAACTGCTTGTTCAAGTTTTAGTATTTCCAGGTTTTACAAACCAATAAAATTCTCAAGAATTTTTTTCCCGAATTTTGTCAGGAAAGATTCTGGGTGAAATTGTACTCCCTCAAGTTCATACTTTTTATGCCTTATACCCATTATAATCCCATCATCAGTATAAGCTGTGATTTCAAAAGAAGGGGAAACTGACTCTTTTTCTATTATCAGGGAATGATATCTTGCGCCCTGGAAGGGATTTGTTACACCTTTGAAAATGGTCATGCCATCATGGTATATCTCTGAAGTTTTTCCATGAACAATTTCACCCGAATTAATTATCCTGCTCCCGAACACTTCTCCTATGCACTGATGTCCAAGGCAGACACCCAGAATGGGAATTTCCTTATAAAACGTGTTTATCACATCTTTTGAGATACCAGCATCTTTTGGACTGCCCGGACCCGGAGATATTACTATTCTGGATGGAGACAGCCTGCCGATATCGTCAAGGCTTATTTTGTCATTCCTGTAAACCTGAATTGTTTCTCCCAGACTTCCAAGATACTGAGCAAGGTTAAATGTAAAGGAATCATAATTATCAATTATCAGAATATCCAATTGTTCTTTCGGCCGTTTTTTCATTTTTATTTCCATTTTGTTTTTATGCTTATATTTATACTACGGATTTTAATAAAAACTCCTGAACTCCTTTGCGTTTAAGACATCAGGCTTCATTTAGCTTTTTAAAGATAAGTTAATATCACAAACAAATTTTTATACAATGCTTCTGTTTCCGGGGTAAACGGTCTTATAATTCCGGACCTTCCCATGGAAGAATTTTTAAATTACAGAGATTATTTTAAGGATAGTCCGGTAAATAATATCATGCTTGCCTCGCTTACATCCGGTGAAGAAAGGCTCAGGGAATTAAGCAGTCTAAGCGAAGGATTTTTATATTGTGTTTCAGTTAAAGGTGTTACAGGAGTAAGAAACAATGTGAATCCCGAGGTAATAGAGTTTTTAAAAAAATTAAAAAATATCACAGATATTCCTCTTGCTCTGGGATTCGGAATATCAACAATTGAACATATAAACGAAATAAAAGCATATTGTGACGCAATAATAATGGGCAGCAAAATCCTCTCTCTTTTACTGGATTCGGATAATTTTAAAGATGGTTTAAAAGAGGTTGAAAAATTTGTTTGTGATATTAACTTATCTTTAAAAAGCTAAATGAAGCCTGATGTCTTAAACGCAAAGGAGTTCAGGAGTTTTTATTAAAATCCGTAGTATAAATATAAGCATAAAAATAA
>JAMCVO010000117.1 GCA_023475715.1 Actinomycetota bacterium | reverse complement strand
AAACTGTTTCCGGAAGAGCAATTGGCAGGATATTCATTATATCTCCTTTTTTATCATTGATATCTTTTAAAATATATAATAATTAAAAAATAAAGATAAATTTTTCAGCAATTAATTAATCAATCAATCAATCAATAATAGTCATTAAGTGATGTCTATCGATTCTCACTAATGATTATAATAAAAATGTCTTTTTGATAATATAATTATTTTACAAAAAAGTAATCTATAATTAATATAATATTTATTGACAAGCCATACGCTAGGTATATAATTCATCGAATATATTTTTATGTTACAGCATTATAATATTATTAAATAAGGAAATTATTAAATATTATAACTTTAAGAAAGAACCATATGGATCAATTTTATTCTTTAAATACCGAGGAATTATATAAGGAACTAAGTGTTTCTTCAAACGGTCTTTCTGATGAAGAAGCAAAAAAAAGACTGGAAACTTATGGCCCTAATTTAATAAAAGAAAAGAAAAAAAGATCTTTAGTACTGAGATTTTTAGATAATTTTATACATCTTTTGGCAATCATTCTCTGGATTGCGGCAGCTCTTTGTTTTATTCCAAGGGTAGACATGCCACAATTAGGTTATGCTATTATTCTTGTTATTATCATAAATGCCGTATTCAGCTTTTTACAGGAATTCAGAGCCGAAAAGGCATTGGAAGCTTTAAAGAAGATATTACCTTCCTATGCAAGAGCATTAAGGTCAGGAGAGATAAAAGAAGTTTTATCAAGCGACCTGGTACCAGGTGATATCATTATTTTAAATGAAGGTGACAATGTTTCTGCAGACGCAAGGTTAATTGAATCTTTCGATTTACGAACTAACAACTCAGTATTAACAGGTGAATCTGATCCTCAGAGAAAAAGTACTGTTGCAATTATTAACAGGGAAGTAGATGTTTTAAGACTGACAAATGTGGTTTATGCTGGAACCAGTATTTCCTCAGGAACCGGAAAAGCAATAGTATATGCAACCGGTATGAAAACAGAATTCGGCAAAATTGCTGGTATTACACAATCGGTGAAAGAAGGACTCAGCCCTTTACAGAAAGAAATTAATAAAGCTAGTGAAGTGCTTGTTTATATTGCAATCGGAGTGGGGGTATTATTCTTCATTCTATCTTTGTTTGTTATTAATCTTGGATTTTTAGCTTCTTTTGTTTTTGCCATCGGAATAATTGTTGCTTTTGTTCCCGAAGGCTTGCTGCCAACGGTTACTTTGGCACTTGCAATGGGTGTACAAAGGATGGCAAAGAGAAATGCTTTAATTAAGAAACTTTCATCTGTTGAAACACTTGGGAGTACCACGGTAATTTGCACCGATAAAACCGGAACTTTAACTCAAAATGAAATGACTGTCAGGGAAATTTGGGCCAATGGAGAAAGTCATGATGTTTCAGGAGTTGGATATTCTCCAACAGGTAAGTTTAGCATGAAAGGCAAAATATTAAGTGATGAGGATAAAGAGATTACTTTTAAAAAAATATCAAAAGCCATGTCATATTGTAATAATGCAAGGCTTTATAAAGATAAAAATACAAGCCAGTGGGTCATAAAAGGAGATCCTACCGAGGGAGCCTTACTTGTTGTATCCCAAAAAGCCGGTTTTGATTACGAATCAGAACTAACAAACGAACCGAGAATATTTCTTCTTCCTTTTGATTCCAACAGGAAAAGAATGACTTCAATACACGAAACTACTGACGGCACTATTGCTTTTGTAAAAGGTGCTCCTAAAGAAATGCTTTCACTTTGCAGTAAAGTTGAGATTAATGGCAGGATTGAAGAATTAGATCAGGAGAAATTACAGGAAATACTAAGATTTAATGACAGCTATGCTAAAAAAGCTCTCAGAGTACTTGCAATTGCATATAAAGATTTAACTGATTTTAAGAAAGAATATGACGTTGAAAATGTTGAAAATGATCTTGTATTCCTTGGGCTTGCTGCCATGATAGATCCGCCGCGTCCCGAAGTAGAAGCTGCTGTTAAAGAATGTTTTAAGGCAGGAATAAAGATAATTATGATTACCGGAGATTACGGACTTACGGCAGACGCGATTGCCAGAAAGATAGGCATAGTAAAAGGTGAATCCAAGATTTATCTTGGTACTGATCTGGAAAAAATGACAGATGAAGAACTCGGAGAAGCTGTTAAAAAGGATAATATAATATTTGCAAGGGTTTCCCCGGAACATAAAATGAAAATAGCTCAGGTTTTAAAGAAAAACGGTCATATTGTAGCAATGACTGGAGATGGTGTTAATGATGCGCCTGCTTTGAAGGAAGCAAATATTGGAATAGCAATGGGTATTTCGGGTACGGATGTTGCAAGAGAAGCTGCTGATATGATTTTAACAGATGATAATTTTGCAAGCATAGTCAGCGCAATAGAAGAAGGCAGAGCGGTATTTGAAAATTTAAGAAAGTTTATCAGCTACATTCTCACCAGCAACATTCCGGAAGCGGTTCCATTTATAATGATGGTTATTTTTAAAATACCTCTTCCTCTTACTGTAATGCAGATTCTTGCGATAGATCTTGGTACTGATATGCTGCCGTCACTTGCTTTGGCTGCGGAACCTCCTGAACCCGGAATAATGAACAAGCCCCCCCGTCCTCGAAAAGAGAGGCTGCTTACCGGAAAAAACCTGGCGAAAGCTTACCTTTTCCTCGGTCCGGTTGAAGCTGCAGTTGCCATGTTTGCGTTTCTATTTGTTTATTATGATAATGGGATTACCTTTGCAAAATTAAGACAAATTGGTGCCAATCCCGCAAATTATATAAATGATAGGATTTATCAAACAGCTACTACCGCAAATCATGCAGCTATTACAATGTCGCAGATTGGAAATGCATTTGCCTGGAGATCAAATTATGAATCGGTTTTTAAAATCGGATTTTTTAAAAACAAGCTGCTTTTCTGGGGTATTTTAGGGGAAATTATTATTATAAACGCATTGATTTATATTCCGAAATTAAATACGGTTTTTAATCATTATCCTTTAAACTGGAATTACTGGTTAATAGCGATAGCATTTATTCCTTCCGTATTAATTGTTGAAGAATTAAGAAAATTAATTGTAAGATATATAAAAAATCATTCACGCACTGCAGCTACGGAGAAATTAGGCTTGTAAAAAAATTAAGTTCTTACAATTAATTTTTTATGGAATTATAATAAGATTGATTATTTTAAAAATCTGAATTAAATGTGAGGTTATTTATATGCAAATTATAATAATGGGATGTGGCAGGGTAGGTTCAAATCTGGCAAATCTGCTTTCAATGGAAGGGCATAAAACCAGCATTATCGACAGAGATCCTAAATCTTTTGAAAGACTTGGTAAAAATTTTAAAGGCCAGAAAATTCTGGGTTTTGGTTACGATAAAGATATTTTAGAAAAAGCAGGGATTGAGGAAGCTGATGCATTTGCTGCGGTAACTCAGGGCGATAATAGAAATATAGTAGGAGCCCTTATTGCCAAGAGAGAATACAGAGTTCCGATAGTTATTGCAAGAATTTATGACCCTGTAAGGGCATTAGCGTATAATAAACTGGATATTGCAACTATTTCTCCTACAAAATGGGGTGCCAATAAGATAAGGGAACTTATTTGTCATAGTGATATCCATCCGCAAAGCAGTTTAGGCAATGGAGAAGTTGATGTGCTGGAAATCGAAGTACCTCATAATTTAATCATTATCCTTTAA
>JAMCVO010000579.1 GCA_023475715.1 Actinomycetota bacterium | reverse complement strand
AAAAGAATTACAAAAAATAGCCCGGGATTTCCAAGTTGAAATAGATGAAAGCTTTGGCAAAGGTAAATTGATAAATGAGATTTTTGAAAAAATTGTTGAAGAAAAACTTATAACACCTACATTTATAAAAGATTATCCTGTTGAAATCTCCCCGCTTGCAAGAAAGCAAGATGCAAATGAAAACCTGACTGAAAGGTTTGAACTTTTTATAGGTGGGGAAGAAGTTGCAAATGCTTTTTCCGAACTTATAGACCCAAGAGATCAAATGATCAGATTCCAGCAGCAGGTAAAAAGTAAAATCGAAGAAGAAAGATTAACAGGAAAAATAGATGTAGATTTCATTAAAGCTCTTGAATATGGCATGCCCCCAACTGCCGGAGAAGGTATTGGCATAGACAGGCTTGTAATGATTATGACAGACAGCAGGTCGATCAGAGATGTAATTCTATTTCCTCTAATGCGTCCGGACAAAGACAGCTAAGTTTCAATAAGATCAGACACTTTTTAAACAAACCCATCAGTTTAATATTTAAAATAAAAGATGATATAATTTAGCTGATATTTAAATAACTTAAAGATTATTGATTTGGAGTTAAAATGACTTGTGATTTTTGTAAAAACAATGAAGCCAGTATACATTTGATTAAAGTAACAAATAATAATGTTGAAAAGATTAACTTGTGCATGGATTGTATAAAAAATTACTCCTTTTTTTCAACAGAAGATTTTTTCACTGATTTAACAAAAATACTTTCAAAATTTTTTGAAATCGATATAAAAATCAGCGCTAAAGAGGATAGTGATAAATTATTTGAAAGTGTTAGTGTCAATGATAATAAGAGATGTCCTTTTTGTAATATAGATTTGAATACAATAAAATCAATTGGCAGAGTTGGTTGCGCAAACTGTTATAATGAATTTAGAGATGCTCTTAATCCTATCGTAAAAACAATCCACGGCAGCCTGGAGCATAAAGGAAAGGTGCCGGTAAAATCCAGCAATGACGTTAAAATCGAAAAGGAAATAAGGGATCTCAAATATCAGTTAAAAGAAGAGGTTACAGTTGAAAACTTTGAAGTAGCTGCAAAACTGAGAGATACAATTAAGAAACTTCAAAAAAAGCTGTATATAGGTAAAAATGTAAATTAAACAAGGAAATTAAATTTAATTTCAATATTATAGAAAATTGAACGAGCAAAACCCTACAATTTATAAAAGTAAAAGCCGGAGAGCTAAGACAGCAAATAATAGAGGTGATGATCAGATTATACTGACTACTCGTGCAAGAATTGCCAGAAATATTGCAGGTTTCAGGTTCAGCAGTATTAATAATGAAGCTGAAAGAAAAGAGATATTGGATCTGGTAAAAAATACTTTTTTTAGCGTTAGCAAGAACAAAGGATATAGTTTTCATACGATGAACAAACTGTCCAAAACACAGCGCAGGCTGCTTGTCGAGAGGCATTTAGTCAGTTACGAAATGACTTTAAAACTTTCTGGAAAAGGATTCATCCTTCGCGGAGATTCAAGCGAGATGGGAAAAGCAATTTCAATAATGATAAATGAAGAAGACCATTTGCGCATTCAGAGCATAATACCCGGGTTGAATATTTACAGATCTTATAATGAGATAATGAAGATTGAAAAAGATCTTGAAAAAAAATTGAATTTTTCTTATGACAAAAATTTTGGGTATCTGACTGCATGTCCTACTAATCTGGGCACATCATTGCGAGTATCAGTTATAGCACATCTTCCTGCAATAGTTGTAAGTTCAAAAGTTGAAGATTTTATAAAAAAACTCAGCAAGATAAACTGCACGATAAGAGGTTACTTTGGGGAGAATTCAGAAGTGATAGGCAATTTATTTCAAATCGCAAATCAGATTTCTCTGGGAAAATATGAAGATCAGATAATAGACGAAATGAATGCAATTTGTTTGAATATGATGGATGAAGAGAAAAGTGCAAAGGATTTTCTAAGGCAGAATAAACATGAAAATGTTGAAGACAGTATTTTTAGATCATATGGTATGCTAAAATATGCTAAGATGCTTTCGTTTAGGGAATCTCTGGAGCTTTTATCGATGCTGCAGCTGGGACTTGATATTGATGTAATTAAAAATGTAAAACCTTTTGATTTTCATAATTTGATAGGCATTCTTGGAGATTCTAATATATTAGCCAGTTATGGTAAAAATATTAAGCTTAAAAGCGAAGATGTTGATAAGATTAGAGCATCACTTATAAGGGAAAGAATTTTAAAAGGATTTGATGAAAATGTTTGAAAGATTTACAGAAAGAGCTCGTAAGGTTGTTGTCAGAGCTCAGGACGAAGCAAGATTTTTAAAGCAAAATTATATAGGCACAGAGCATCTGCTGCTTGGATTGATTGATGAAAAAGAAGGTATAGCTGCGAAGGTGCTTGTAGCATTAAATATTTCTCTTGCTGCAACTCCTTCACCTTCACGAAGCAAGATTTTTAAAGCAAAATTATATAGGCACAGAGCATCTGCTGCTTGGATTGATTGATGAAAAAGAAGGTATAGCTGCGAAGGTGCTTGTAGCATTAAATATTTCTCTTGATGACGTAAGGATTGCTGTGAGAGATTCGGTAACAGAAGGTTCTTCAGAATCTTACGAGCACATACCCTTTACGCCTCGCGCAAAAAAAGTTCTCGAGCTATCTCTTAGGGAAGCACTGCAAATGGGCCACAATTATATCGGTACAGAACATATTCTTCTGGGATTGCTTCGTGAAGGTGAAGGAGTTGCAGCAAGAGTATTGAATTCTTTTGGGATAAACCTTGAAATATCAAAAGAAAAAATAAGGGAAACCCTGAATAAATATCCTTATTATACACAGGATGAGAGCTACAACACAGATAAGACTCAAAAGCGAAACCTGAAAATGCTTACACAATATGGCAGGGATCTTACACAACTCGCAAAAGAAGGCAAACTTGATCCGGTAATAGGCAGGAAAAAAGAAATAGAAAGAGTAATGCAGATATTATCCAGAAGAACCAAGAATAATCCAATTCTAATTGGAGAATCCGGCGTAGGTAAAACTGCTATTGTTGAGGGTCTTGCACAGTTTATTATTGCAAAAGAAGTCCCTTTAAACTTAAGAGGCAAGAAAATATTTACGCTTGATCTGGGAGCCCTTGTGGCTGGTTCAAGATATAGGGGAGATTTTGAGGAAAGATTGAAAAAAGTGCTCCAGGAAATAAAGGAAGATGGCGACATAATGATATTCATCGATGAAGTTCATACTCTGGTCGGCGCCGGAGCTGCGGAGGGTGCCATTGATGCTGCGAGCATTTTAAAGCCCATGCTGTCAAGAGGAGAAATTCAGACAATTGGAGCAACCACAATAAATGAATACAGGAAATATGTGGAGAAGGATAAAGCGCTGGAGCGAAGATTCCAGCCAATTTATGTGGACGAACCAAACGAATATGAAACTATTGAAATTTTAACAGGATTAAAAGATAAATACGAAGCATTTCACGGCATAATAATAACCGAAGACGCAATAAAATCAGCCGTAAAGCTGTCAAATCGTTATATTACAGATAGATTCTTACCGGATAAGGCTATTGATTTAATTGATGAGGCTGCATCCAGGGTAAGGCTCAGGACTCTTACAAATCCTCCTGATCTGAAAGAACTTGAAAAAAATATCGAAAAAATTATCAACAAAAAAGAGGAAGCTATTAATTCTCAGGATTTTGAAAAA
>JAMCVO010000069.1 GCA_023475715.1 Actinomycetota bacterium | reverse complement strand
TTTGACGCCTCTTGGTGCCCCATTGTATCCTGTGGTCAGTATTCTTTTATCCTTGACAATTATTGCTCCTACCTTGCGTCTCAAGCATGTTGAACGTGTGGCAACCTGCTTAGTTATGGCAATAAAGTACTCATCCCATGTTGGTCTGTGCTCCGGCATATTAAATACTCATCTTCTGACAAGAAATACCTTAACTTTTAATAAATAACTGTCTGAAAATATAAACCCAAAAAGCTTTAAATAAAAATCTTCCGCAAAAATAACAAAAATGAATTATCTTATAAAAACCCTTAAAGCCGTCTTATTACAGAATAACTTTAATATAATACCACAACATAGACAAGTTTGATAACTCCAACTTTTCGCAGGTATTGTCCTTTAATTTACTTTTAATTCACAAAATTTTCTTATCTTATTTTGATATTTTTTTTAATTCCATATTAATATCTGCTAATTTTCTTAGGACATTATTCGGGCAAGCCAGAATGCAGGCATCGCATGAAGTGCATTTATTATAATTTATCTCCGGTATTGATTTTTCCTCATTCCAGGTTATTGAATTATTTTCGCAAGCTTTGACACATTTCCGGCATCTTATGCACCCGAAATCACATTTTTCCCTGCCTGGTATATTTTTTAAACCTTCATAGCTGCATAAAAAAACTACTTTTCCATCAGCTGGTACAAGCCTTATAATTTTTCTTGGACATTCCTTAACACAAAGTCCGCACCCTATACACTTGTTTGGATCTATAAAAGCTATTTTTTTGTCAATATCAATTGAAATAGCATTTTGGGGGCAGATTTCTATGCAGTCTCCCAATCCAAGACAGCCATAGGGGCATCTTTTAAATCCCCTTAATATCTTATTTGCTGATTTGCAGGAACCGACTCCAAGATAGGTGCCTATATTTTCACAATTTCCCGTGCAGCATACAACTGCTTTTTTATTCATAGCATCTTTATCTATTTTAAGGTTAAGACTTCTCTCAAGATTACCCAGCATATACTGATCCTGCAGAACAGTGGTGCAGGTATTGCTGAAAAATACATTCTTGTCTTTTGCCAATGCTTGAGCATAAGCAAAACATCCCGGAAAACCGCAGGCTCCGCAATTCATCCCCGGAAGTTTTTCTGAGACTTCTTCAGCTTTCTTCAGAGACTGAGGTTCAGGCGGTAGGGTTCTGTTAGTAACCCATATCAGAACTCCGCAAAGTAACCCAATTGCAGTTAAAATTAAAATCGGTATCCACATATTAACCCAATAAATCAGCATTAAATAAATTATAATAAACCGTTAAATCCCATAAATGCCAGCGATAACAAAGAAGCTATGATAAATGCGATAGGCAGACCCCTCATTGATTTTGGGGTATCTGCAAGCTCATTTTTCTCCCTTATCGCCGACATAATAATCAGTATAAGCGTAAATCCCAAACCGCCTCCAAGCGCGCTTATTATGCTCTGCACCAATGAATAATTATTCTGGGCATTAATTAATGTAACTCCAAGAACAGCACAATTTGTCGTGATAAGAGGCAGATAAATTCCAAGAGCATTGTACAATGCTATATTTGTTCTTTTAATAACAATCTCAACAATTTGCACAAGAGCAGCAATAACCAGGATATACATTATTATATTCATGAATTCCACCTTATATGGAACCAGAATATAGTTATATATGATGCTTGTTGCAATTGAAGCAATGACCATTACAAGGGTTACTGCAGTACCCATGCTGATTGCGTTTGAAAGCTTCTTGGAAACTCCGAAAAATGGGCACAAACCTAAAAACTTTGTTAAAATAAAATTATTGATCA
Organism: Actinomycetota bacterium; assembly: GCA_023475715.1. Next base: position 1,918 of record JAMCVO010000069.1, on the reverse strand, counting down.
GCACCATTCCAAGAAATATGGTAAACAGGCTATTCATTTTTCAGCACCCCCAATAATCTGAATAATGCCATCAGAAGAGCTATGACAATAAATGCCCCTGGTGGCATGATAAATATTGAAAGCGGCGACTGCGAAAGAACAGGGATTGCAAATAATTTCTTTCCAAAAATTACAAGACTCCCGGTTCCCAGAACTTCTCTTAAAAACGAAATAATAATTAATGAAACAGTAAAACCAAGCCCTACTCCTATGCCATCTGCCATAGAAAGAAGTACAGGATTTTTTGATGCAAAAACTTCAGCTCTGCCAAGAATTATGCAGTTTACAACTATAAGCGGCAAATAAATTCCCAAAGATTCATAAAGCGGTGGAAGATATGCTTCAAACAGCAGGCTTAGTATTGTAACAAATGCTGCTATCACGACAATAAAAACCGGAATCCTTACCATATTCGGTGTTATTTTTCTTATAAACGAAATTATAATATTGGATCCCAGTAAAACAAAAATAACACCTGCTCCCATACCAAAAGCATTATTGACTGAAGTAGTGACGGCAAGTGTGGGGCAAAGCCCTAAAACAAGCACAAATACCGGATTTGTCAAAACTATGCCCTTTGCAATTTCTTTCCAGAATTTTTTTGCACTGAATCTTTCTTCTATTTCTGCCATAATATCAATTTAAACCTTTTTTTAGCTGACAGTTAATAATTATTCTTCTTGATTATTTCAGTGTTATTGTTCATGTATTTCAGAAAGATAACCGTGAATTTTATAAACTTGAAGATTTGTGGTCCGATGGAAAAACAGAAATTATAAAAGAATAATAAAACAAATACTAAAAATGTCAGAAAAAGAAGAGAAAATAGAAGAGAATAGAAACGAAAAAAAGAAAAAGAAGGATCAAAAGGCTGAAAATCCTTTTGGTACTGGTGATATAAGCGGCAATTCGAAACCTAAATTCAATCCTTATTGGATTTATGGGTTAATATTAGCAGCCTTTATAGCAATCAATTTTTTTCAGTTTGGAAAAGGCCCGCAGGAAATTTTTATGAAAGATTTCAAGCAAATGCTTGCTAATAAGGATGTTGATAGAATTGAAGTAGTAAACCGTGAGTCAGCAAGAATATATCTCAAACCAGGAAAACTAAATAACTATCAAAAAATCGTCGGTAAGGATTTCAGCAAAATACCTGCCGATGGCCCGCATTTCGAGATGCAGATTGGCGATGTAAATGCTTTCAAAGAGGATGTTGACAATGCTCAAAAGGATTTTCAACCCAACGAATTTGTAAACATCAATTATAAAGCAGAAAAGAATTACTTTTTCGATATCCTGATAAGTTTTGTACTTCCTATAGTAATATTATTGGCCATTTGGGGGTTCTTTTACCGTCGTATGACTGGCGGTGGCGGTGGCGGTCCCGGCGGACCAAATATTTTCAATGTTGGTAAATCGCGTGCCAAAATGTTCGACAAAGAATCGAGTATAAAAATTAATTTCAGTGATGTGGCCGGTTTGGAAGAAGCAAAAGTTGAACTTAAAGAAATAGTCGATTTTTTAAAGAATCCCAAAAAATATACCGAACTGGGTGGAAAAATTCCAAGAGGCGCTTTGTTGGTCGGCCCCCCGGGAACAGGAAAAACATTATTTTCGGACTTTTTGTTCGATTTCCCATTTTTAATAAGGAGTTGCTGTTCTTCAGGAATCCCTCCTTTTCTCGGCCCGAATATTGTTTCTAAGTCGTCGCTGAAAATTACTTCTTTTTCTAATAATATTTCAGCTAATTTATTTAAACCATCACGGTTTTGGCGAAGTATTTTCTTTGCCCTTTCATATTCTTCTTCTCAATGTCGGGTTCCGATTTTGTTGAAATGTTCGTAGGCGTCGGCGCTTCGAGAGTACGTGACTTATTTGC
>JAMCVO010000546.1 GCA_023475715.1 Actinomycetota bacterium | reverse complement strand
GAACTGAATTCCCCAAATGTAGGCACTCCATTTATAACTATTACTACCCCAACTGCCTTAGATTCTTCTTCAGTTACTGTTGAAGAAGTGGCAAATTCATCTGCGGCATTTGTAACATCTCCAATTCTTTCTTCCCCGGCACTATAAGTATAAGGTTGCTTACTGGCAGCCCATTCTGAAACAAATCCAAAGGTAAGAAGTACTCCTGCTACAATTATGGTTGTAAGCACCACTTCTCCTTTGGTTTCTTTAAATAACCTAAGATCTCTGATTTTTTTTAATGAAATTTTCATATTTCGCTAATTTATTGTTTTAGTTCTTGAAACATTAATTATTTCCTCTTTTTCATTAAATGAAACAGCAAGAAGTCCGTTATAAAATGTAAGCACAGTTAATTTTGCTTTATTATCAATATCTTTTTCAGGTTGGACTCCCAAAACATTAATCACATCATTTATTTTCATATTCTTAGTAAAATCTTCGGGTCCGACTTTTATTTCATCTTTTTTCAAATCAGGGTTTATTACTTCCTTACCACCAGAATACTTTCCATTTTCAAATAGAAAATATCTCTCAAGTTCAGGATAAACCCACATATCAAACCTTTTACTATTTGCTCTATCAAAAATGATTGCATACTCTCCGGGATGTCCAAAAGAAGAAATCAGCCTTTTTTGCTCCTTACTTAATCCGTCAGGTATGCCTTTACCAAAAACAGCAACCAGGGTTATAAACATTGCCAGTAAAAAAATAATTGGGAGGACGACAGATAGAGTTATCACTAATTTTTTACGTGATTTTCTTGGTTTGGTTGGTGCTAAAGTCTTTTCGGGAATAATTTTTTTAACGGAAACCTGTGTGGGTTGTGTGATTTTATTAATTGATGAAGCTGCAGCATCGGAAGACAAAAGCCCTTTAACTTCGCTTCCACAGTATTTGCAGAATTGATTACTGCTTAATACCTTTTTCCCACAATGAATACAAAATATATAGCTTTCCTTTATTTCGCTTCCACATTTGGTACAAAATTTAGCTTCTGTTATATTTAATGCACCACATACTTGACATGATTTCATTTTATTATTTTCTGTAATTTAAAAAATAAAATTTCTTTCAAATAAGCTACATTAAATTATTCAAGTATTACTTTATTGAGTGATATTTTTCTTATATTCCATCATTTATGAATAAATTTTTATTTAAATGGCGGAAACTAATATTTAATACTTAATTATAAGTATTAGCCTGCTTTTCGCAAGTTAATAATAGCCCAATTTTAAAGAAGTCAAATAAACTTGTCTTTCAGATTGATTATTTCATCTACAAACTGGTTCCAAATTCCACTACCTTGGGCAGCCAGACCAATCCAAATCTATCACAAAACCTCTATCAAAATATCTTACAAATATCTTTTAATATAGTTTCATTATTTATATCTTTAAGCTTATAATTATTAATACATTATTAATATATTTTTAATAATCAATAGCCATACAAATAAAATATAAATATTTACTGGAAAGGAATATAAACATGTACTTTCTAAAGAATAAGTATATTTCAATTCTTGTTATCTTTATGATAATGATATTAGTTACACTGTTTATTCCCTCGAGTATGCTATATGCTGCCGGAAGCAGCATAGATGCAATATCTATAACACCTGGTTCAAGCACTGTTTATGCAGGGGATGCTGCTACCTATACTATAACACTAAACCCTAATTCCGGATTTAAATCACTTTCAGTAAGTCTGTCTGTAACTGGCCTTCCTGCCGGATGTACAGCCAGCTTTAGCCCAAGTCCGGTTACCTAGTCATGGTTTCAGTGGAGTAGCAAAACAACTACACTTACAATAAAAACATCGGCCACCACGCCTACCGGCAGCATAACATTTACTATAACCGAGTCAGCATCAGGTAAGACATGCACTGCTATATTGGTTGTGAGAGCACCTTATAATATAGTAACTTTTACCACGACAGGACTGTCTAGTGGAACTCCGGTTGCTATCAAGTGCAAAATGTTTTATCCAAATAACACTACATCATCACGTACGTTAACTGGTACTGCAGCTGGTGGTTCCTGGAACCCTATAGGAAACATACAGGTTCCTTCAGGTACTCAAATTTTCATTAATTGGCCGATAGATATAACTTATAACGGGGCTTATTATAAGATCGGAGCAGCCCAGTGGTATGTAACAGCTGATGCAATAGGAGGCTCTATGAGTCTAAATGCAGATTATTATATGCATTACTCTACAAATATCGTTGTTTCATCTTCTTCTGCAATGTTTGGCAGCGATATTGTTCTTACTGCAATATTGACGACGGCTAACCGATCAGGAGTTGCAAATCAGAATATTCTATTTTACTTGAATAGTGTTTACGTTGGAACTGCAGTTACAGACTCGGCAGGAGTGGCAACGATGACTTATGATATAAACTCTTCCAATATTATAGATATCGGAACATATCCAAATTATATTACTGCCAGTTTTTCCGGTGGTGGCTTATTTATAATGAGTGAAGGAAAGGGATTGCTGGAAATATACGGAGAGGCGCCAACGCAGCAACCCTCACAACAGCAAGGAGCGGTTGGTGTTGAACAATAGTTTAGATAAATGAAATAAGTTAACTACACAGATTGGTTGATAAGTAGCATGCTACTGTATTATGCACTTTATTTAAGTATTCTAATAATGAATACCAATTTTATTTAAATAATCTTTCAAGTTGATTATCTCTTTTAAAAAATGGTTCCAAATCTTGCTACCCGAGATAGCCAGCTTTAATCTAAATCAGTATATTATAAATGAAGTATCACCAATGTGATGACCATTTGAAATAGCAACTGCAGAAACTTTTCCCTTCCTATTTTCAAATCCACCATACCACTGGCCGCAATCTATCGTATAACCCTTGGGTGATGTATGAAAATTACCACCCAACTGGAAGCTTGCTCCATTTTGCAGTCTTGTAAGTATTGGATATACTGTTGCCTCATTTACTTCAAAACCCAGAGTATTTAATTTTTCCACAGCCTTGTAACCATATATTTCTTCATTTTTTGTAATTTTTAAGATGCAGCCTTCCAGTATTCCTTTTACAATCTGGGTATCATTTTCCAATATATAACCTCCTATGCAATACAAAGTAGCTTAGCGTTAATGTTATAACCATCTACTATGTATTGTCAAGTAGCAAAATAAATTTTATATTTCTTGTGAGGTCTGAGATTTGGTTTACATCCGAGATTAAATTGGCTTAAGCAAGAAGTGCTGTTAAAGCAGGTTACGCCAGAATTTGATGAATCTCAATTGGCATACATACCGAAATGCCTGCCCAGGGTAGTGGAATTTGTAATCTTTTTTTAAAGAATTATTTGTTTTGAAATATAAATTGAATATAATTATCTAAGATATTTTAAATGTAAAATAGAAAGATTATGAGAAAGTACTGGTTTGTTATCTTTCCTGTAGCATTATTAATCCTGGTTTCTTTATTGTTTCAGTCAGGATGCTTTATGCATATTGGTCCGGCAGATCCATTGCCTGCTGTAGAGACAGCCACTCCGGTTGAAACAATCAGTTCAACAAGCTCCAGTATAGTAACAGATACTACGTCAGTACCACTACCTATAACACATGTTAAAATTTGGTTCACTACTTCAGATGATCCAAATGTATCTCCGGTAGCTACTGTAAAAGCAGAGTCAATAGATACCTTATACATATGGGCAAGAGGC
>JAMCVO010000465.1 GCA_023475715.1 Actinomycetota bacterium | reverse complement strand
TCTGATAAATAATAAATGTTTTTATGACCAACATTTATTAGGTATTGGATACCATTTTTTACAGCATCATAATTATTTACCTGAATCGATGGTATATTATCATCCTTAATCTTTATATCTATTGCTACTATTGGTACACCTTTTTTTATTATTCTCTTAATTATTTTTTCACTTACTTCATTTGTACAAATAATTATTCCATCTACATAATTTGACAGTTTTTCAAGCTCTTTTACCATAATATTATTATCATAAGAGCTAGAGGCAAATACAATGGTATAATCTTCTTTTTTAGCTATTTCTTCTATTCCCAACATGATAGTAGAAAAAAATGGATGAGCAATTTCAGGAATTATTACCCCGATTATATTTGATTTGCCAATTCTTAACCCCCTCGCAAATATATTCGGAGTATAGTCCAATTCAATTATTGCTTCCTCTATCTTTTTTTTAGTCTTTTCGCTTACGTAAGTATTCTTATTTAGATAATTAGAAACTGTTTGAGCAGTTATTCCAGCTATATTTGCCACATCTTTTAAGGTAGATTTTTTCTGATTCATATTCTGTGTCATTTTAAAAAATTACTTTAACTTATTGTTTACAATTTTTTTTAAGAATGTTGCAATTTCCTTTAACAGAATAATAAGTTTTCAAGACTCAATATTTGAATAAAAACTTAGTATTTTAAAGTCATTCTGACTATTAGTAAGGTTATTTTTATTTTATTATAAAATTATATTATTATTCTTGCCAGCTAACTTTATTGGAAATATAACCTAGAACAAGCCATAAAGTAATTCCAATAGCAGTCGTCAATAGCACTACAGCAAAAAAATAATCCATTCTGGCTAGAGAAGAATAATATGATAACTTAGATCCCAAACCCATTTTCCCACCTACCATATCTGCAGCTACAGAAGTTATCAACCCAAAAATTCCACCAACTAATAAGCCAACTATTATCATTGGCATAGCTATCGGGAATCTTATCAATCTGAAAATCTGAAAAGTTGATGCTCCGTAAGATTTTGCTAATGCAATCTTTGGCAGGTCTGTTCTTCTAAATCCAGTTACAGCATTGATCATAACCATTGGTCCGGAAGAAAGAATTACAGCTATTATCCTGGGCAAAGGACCAAATCCTAGCTGTAACATAAATAAGGGGACTAATGCAATAGTCGGAGTCGTTATCAGTAGTATAATATAGGGTGTAATGATTTTTTCCAGATACGGTATTTGTGTTAAAAACGCTGCAAGGGCGAGACCTATAAAAACGCCTATTGCATATCCTGCTGCAAATTCGCCAAGGGTTATAAAGAAATCTTTATAAATATTTGGCATTCCTTTTACTAATGCAACCAATATTGCACTGGGGGTAGGCATAACATAAGCAGGTATATGCAATAACCTCACAATCAATTCCCATCCGCCTAAAATTATGACTGCTACTCCAATAATACCAACTATTTGCTTGATGCCCCGGATTTTAACTGTATTCAATGTTGATGATATATCGAGGACATCGCTTGCAGCTTTTTGTTTTGAAGTGCTAAACTCAGGAATTTTTTCCTCTATTTCTTTATCATATTGATCCATAATGACACCTTTATCTATAGAAAAAATTATATTGTAAAATAAATTCTTAATACTGAACTGGAATAAATCAAGTAATAGTGCTATATGCTTGACCTTGATATAGACCAGCTCTCTTTTGTTTTTCAACGTCTTCGGTTATTAGAGTTTTTATCTCTAATACTATATCATAAAACTTTCTATCTATAAGAATGTGCTCCGGGCGTGGCCTGGGTAAATTTATTGTAAAAACTCCTGAATTTTTTGCAGGCCTAGGAGTCATTACATATACTTTATTTGCTAAATATACAGCCTCTTCTATACTATGTGTTACAAATAAAATCGTCTTTTTAGTTTTTTCCCAAATATCTATTATTAAAGCATCCATTTCATTTCTTGTATAAGCATCAAGAGCACCAAATGGCTCATCCATTAATAAGACTTTTGGATCAAAAGATAAGGTCCTTACTATAGAAACTCTCTGCTGCATTCCTCCAGATAATTCTCTTGGAAAACTTTTTCCAAAACCTTCTAACCCAACACTTCTTATTAAATTATTTACTCTTTCATTATGTTTGGATAAATCTTCCCTCATTATTACCAAGGGAAATATTATATTATTATAAATATTTTTCCATGGTAATAGATTAGGTTGCTGAAAAATAATACCTACTTCTCTTCTTGGTTTTTTAATTTCTTCACCGAACATCCTTATTTGGCCAAAGGTAAAAGGGTGTAACCCTGTTAAACCCCAGAGTAATGTTGTTTTACCACAACCACTCGGGCCAACTATAGCAATAAAATCACCTTCATCAACATCCATAGAAAAATCTTCAATAGCAACTATATTGGCTTTAGCTGTCTCATAAATTTTTTTTGCATGCTTTATTTCAACTATTTTTCCCATTTTTATCCCTTTAAAAAACTAATTTGGAAATAGCTCCCCTGATAAGAGAGCTATTTTCATTTTCATATATTATTTTACCAACCCCAATTTGAGTAATCTACCGCTGTCCAATCACCATTTAAATCATAGTTTTTAGCATCATTTTCAACAGCTGTATGGTCAAAATCATTGGCCCCTTTAATTAAAACATTGGTGGCGACATTTTCGAGTGGCAATAATTGTTTAGTCTGTCCTAAATCGGCAATAATCTTCAGGTATTTTTCCCAATTGTCAAGGTAAAAGTAACCGTATCCTTTTCCATCTCTCTCACTTGCAGTATATTGTCGTGAAATGTCCCTTAATTGCAATGCAGCAGTTGCTACATCCATTTGTTCCTGTAGTGCTGGAAATTGATTATAAGTGATCTGTCCAGCAGCCGCTGGGTTGGTTTTTCCAAAATGTAATCCCATTGCAGTCGCCCTATAGAATCTTTCTAAAAGGTCAAACTTTTTAGGGTCATCTAAATCACTTTTTCGTGATGCAAAACAATTTGAGGGTTGCGTTGAAAAATCAAGACCATGGAGTACTTTTAATTTCATGCCCTGTGCTGTCCACTGAATATCATTACCTATCCAGGATAGTGCTGCATCTGCCTTCCCTTGCGCAACTAACTGGCCCCAGTTTACTCCACCAGAAACCAATGTTACATCCGAAGGTTTTAACCCCGCCTCAACAAGTATCGGGTTTATGATTACTTCCCAACCTAAGTCAGCAACTGAAATAGTTTTACCTTTTAAATCCTGAACTTTATTTATTGTGCTGTCTGCTGGCACTGCAAAATCAAAAACCTGGCCTGGTATTAACTCAAATGTACCGATTATATCCATTCCTGTATCTATAGAAGAAGTCAAAATACCTGGAGATGGCCATCCTACATCTGCCTTCTTCTCGGACACGAATTTTACAGTAGCAAGCGCATCTGTTGGTCCAGGTTCCATGGTTAGGTTAATACCCTCCTGTTTAAAATAACCCATATTTATTGCAACCCACAGGAACCAGTCACCCATTTGTTCCAGATACCCTCTAGGACTTATCCATGTCATATCTACCATCTCAACTGGTTTAGTGGCAGCTGCTGTAGTCTCAGCTGCTGCTGTTGTCTCAGTTGCTGCTGTAGTTTCTGCTGCTGCTGTAGTCTCGGTTGCTGTTGTTTTTTTGCATCCAAATAGTAAAGTTGGTATCATGGATAGTATTAATAATAATACTAATACCCATAAAAATGTTTTTTTCATTTTTA
>JAMCVO010000325.1 GCA_023475715.1 Actinomycetota bacterium | reverse complement strand
TTTAACTGCTCAAGCAGCAGTTCCTTGTCCTTTTTCATTCTTATTTTGACAGTTTCTGGTCTATTATCCATATCTAATTACTCCCATTTAGTCTTTTAAATCTTTCTACAGCTACCTTGCAATACTTATACAGAAAGGATTGAGATAAGGCAAGGTTATGGCAATCAGGATGATAAGCTTTCAAAAAAACAAGATGAGATTATTGAACAGGCGCTTGCATTAACTATATTTAAAGAAATACCTAATCTAGCTAGTCAGAAAAAAGATGAGCGAAAAATATGATTACAAAGATATTATAAAGAAAGTAATTAATGACTTAAAAGTAAAAAAAGCTCTTGCTAAACGCTCCCACTTTTGGTTTTTTCACATATACCTTACAGACTACATACATTACCAAACTGCAGATTTTCAGAGGGAAATGTTTTCTATAACTGAGGATAGTAATATTAAAAATGCGGTAATTGTAGCATTCAGGGGTTCGGCAAAATCAACCATTATGAGCCTGTCTTATCCATTATGGGCAATGTTGGGAGTTCAAAAAAAGAAGCACATTATAATACTTACTCAAACCCAGCAATTATGTAAATTAATAATTACTAATATTAAGCATGAACTTGAAGATAATCTGGTACTTGTAAGAGATTTTGGACCATTTAAACCGGAGGAATGGAACCAAAATGTTCTAATTATTAGTGGATATGATTGCAGAATAACTGCTATATCATGCGGGGAATCAATAAGGGGCATAAGATATCATCAGCACAGGCCTGACCTTATAATTTTTGATGATGTTGAAGACCTATCAACTGTTAAAACAAAGGAAGGCAGGGACAAGACATTTTACTGGTTTGACCAGGAAGTAAGGCCAGCAGCAGAAATTTTTAACAATAAAACTATAATTATTGGAAATATGCTCCATGAAGACAGCCTTATGATGAGGTTAAAAAAGGCGATAATAGACGGGAATTTTTCAGCATTATACAGACAGTATCCGCTTCTTGACAGTCAAGGAAATTGCCTTTGGCTCGGAAAGTTTCCAACAAAGGCATCTATTGATGAATTAAGAAAGAATATGGCCTCAGAAACTTCCTTTCAGCGGGAATTTATTCTTAAATATATTCCTGATTCAAACAGGATTATAAATAGGGAGCACTTACATTTATATGATAGCTTTCCAGAAAATGACGCAAACTTAAAGTATATTGCAACAGGGATAGATCTTGCTATATCTCTAAATGTTAGAGCAGATTTTACGGCAATGGTTTCAGCAAAAATTTATGGAAATGGCGAAAATATTAGAATCTATATTTATCCGTGGCCCATAAATGAAAGACTTAATTTTCATGAAGCGACTGAGAAAACAAAATGGCTGTCAAAATTTCTTGGAGGCGGTCATCCTACATGGCTATTTATTGAAGATGTTGGATATCAAAGATCTTTTATTGAAATCCTCCAGAATTTTGGTTATCCAGCAGAAGCCTTTAAGGTCATGGGCAGGGATAAAAGGGAAAGGCTTTTGCAAACTGTTAATCTTGTAAGAAATGGAAACATATTGTTTCCCAAAAAAGGTTGTGAGGATTTAATAACTCAGCTTACCGACTTTGGATATGAAAGTCATGATGATTTGGCTGATGCATTTGCAATACTTATTTTAAAGATAATAGAAAGAAATGATAATTGGGTTTTAAATATTTAAATAGGTTAATTACCTGGACTCTTTGTCCCCTCTCTTATATACTCCCTCTCCCTATAAAAGATGAAAGGAGATTATATGATTGAAGAAGATGTCAAACTTGCCTACTGCCTTTATGCAAGAAAGTCATCGGAATCAGATGAACGGCAGGCTATGTCAATTGAATCACAGATTAAGGAAATGAAGGCACTATCATTAAAAGAAAATATTTTTATAAAAGAGATTAGAAGCGAGTCATATTCAGCCAAAGCCTCAGGCACTAGGCCCGTATTTGGTAAGATTATAGATGACATAAAGTCAGGGGTTTTTAACGGTATACTTACATGGGCACCCGATAGATTATCAAGAACATCCCATATCACACTTTCCCTTATTGACTTGATGGATGCTAAAAAGCTGCTATCAATTAGAACATATTCCCAGATTTTCTCAGATAGCCCAAACGAGAAATTTCTTTTAATGATACTGTGCAGCCAGGCAAAGCTTGAAAATGACAACAGGGGTATAAATGTAAAAAGAGGAATAAGGGCAAAGTGTGATATGGGATGGAGGCCATGCATGCCTCCTCTTGGATATTACAACAGAGCATTTGGCGGAATAAAAGATATTATAATAGATCCGGTAAGAGGACCAATAGTAAAAGAGATGTTTTTTAGGGCAGCTTACCTTGGTGAAAGCGGTAGGAAGTTAAAGAAATGGCTTGACTCTATAAACTTTACAACAAAGTCCGGAAAGCATGCCCAGGTAAGCTTAATTTTATCAATGCTTAAAAATCCGTTTTACTATGGCGAATTTGAATACCCTCTTGATAGCGGGCACTGGTATAAGGGATCACATGAGACCCTTATTACTAAAGAGATATTTGAGAAAGCTGCAATAAATAGGACTGGTCCCAGAAACACAAAATATGGTTCCAAGGAATTTACTTACAAGGATCTTTTTAAATGCGGTAACTGCGGCAATAATATTGTGGCAGAAGATAAGTTTAAAAAGCTGCTTGATGGAAACTTCTCCCACCACATATACTATCACTGCTCAAAAACACTTGATAATAACTGTGGTAAGCACTACTTAAGGCAGGAAGAGCTAGAGGAAAAAATTGTTAAATTTATAGAGGGCCTTGATTTAAAAGACATCAAAATATCAAGTCATCTTAAGTACATGTTTGAAGAATACAAAAAGATTGCAGGCCAGATTCTTGCCCAGCAAAACATTGATATTAGTGAAAATATAATTGACTTAAAAAGCTATGCAAGATATGTGTTCAAGGAAGGAAGTGCAAGGGAAAGAGCTGAATTTGTAAAGGGGCTTGGAATTCCAATTTATCTTTATAACAAAAATTTATATCTAATAAGGCATATTAAGAAAATATAAAATCTATTAATTCACTAAATCTGGACAACTACTATATTTTCAATAATAACTTGGAAAATTGATTGCTATTTTTTACGATTTATTTGATTGTTCGTAACATACAATCTTAAAAACATGATTACTCGTTTAAAATAAAATAATATTGTAATTCCAAATAAAACTCTTAATTTCTAAATTAGAATATTACTATTAGGGCAAATTTAATGAAGAGGGACAAAAAATATAAATTTAAATAAGTTAAATTGAATTATTTTAGAATACTATTAATTTTTCAGAAATAATCTTAAAATTAAAGATAAATTTTTTAATTTTAATATTTTATTTTTAAAAGGAACATGATTATGGCCCTCATTAAAAAAGAAATGTTAACAAAAATTTCAAAAAATAGAAATAGCGTGCATAAAACTACCATAGGGACCTATACTATTTTTACAAACGCCAAAGAAAAATATTTTCAAATTGATACTTATGGTTCAGATGATAGAGTTATGAAAGAAAAAGTAAGCCAATCTATTCAAATTGATCGTGAAACAACGAAGTTTTTAATAGAGATCTTAAAAAAAGAATTTGCATTAGATTAACTTGGATATTTCTATGGAAAGTATAAATTTACCTCCTTTTGCGCCAGTGTTAATGGAATCTACAAGAGCCATTGGCTATTCTCTTGAATCTGCCGTTGCACTTCCTTCCTTGA
>JAMCVO010000111.1 GCA_023475715.1 Actinomycetota bacterium | reverse complement strand
CCTACCATATATGGGTGGTGTTTGCTGGGTTGTCCCATCAGCATCCAAAAATATTCCTTTAGCAGTTGAGTATTTAAAATATATCTCTTCCAAAGAAGCTGCACAAACATTTGTAAAGGGTACTGGTCAACCATGTAGAAAATCCACACTTACAGCCCCTGAATTAGTTGAATTAAATCCTTATTTTCCTGCTTTAGCACAAGCTGTGGATCAGGCTATTACTCCACCCATTATACCGGAAGGTTATCAAATACTTGATATGGTAGGAACAGAAGTATCTTTAGTTTTAACTGAAGGAAAAGATATAGATCAGGCTTTAGCTGACATGGATACAAAAACAAAACAGATTTTAACAGAAGCTGGTTATTTTAAGAATTAATCTATTTAGCATAGGAGTGCCGGTAAGAAGCTGGCACTCCTCAAAGAAGGAGGCATGAACTAATTGAGGCGAAAAAAGAAGTTATCAAAAACTATTAATTTGGAAGCTAAAACGCCATATGCTTTCACTATGCCAGTGATTGGTTTTCTTGCGCTTACGATTATATTCCCTTTATTTTTTTCTTTTTGGGTAAGCTTTCATAGATATAATATTATGCAAAAAGCCAGACCTTTTGTTGGGTTTGGAAATTTTATTTCATTATTCAAAGATAATATTTTTTATTCAAGTGTTCTACTTACCTTTTGTTATAGCGTAGCAGTTGTTTTAATCCAAATAGGGCTAGGCTATTTGATTGCTAAACTTTTTGTAGAAAGATCCAAGTTTTCCGGTGTTGGTACTACATTATTATTAACACCTATGTTGATAGCTCCAGTAGTAGTAGGATTAATTTGGAAATTTATGTTTGAACCTGAAATAGGAATAATTAATTATGTGCTATCATTGTTGCACATACCTGCAGTTTCTTGGACCAGCCAGAAATTAACTGCTATTATTGCTGTTGGTATAGCAGATGTTTGGCAGTGGTCACCATTTTGCTTTTTAGTTATTTTAGCAGGTTTAAGAGGTGCTGATAAAGAAATATATGAAGCCTCTGATGTAGACGGTGTATCTCTCTGGCAAAGAGAGCTGAATGTAACATTTCCGAGTTTAAAAAGTATAATGTCTATAATTGTTTTAATCAGATTTATAGATGCTTTTAGAACTTTTGATTTAATATATATCTTGTCAAGAGGTGGTCCGGGGGTTTCAACTTATGTGCTGAGTATTTTTGCTTACATGACTGGCTTGAATCAATTTGAGATAGGAAAAGCTACGGCAATTGCGATAATACTGTTATTACTTATAATTATTGCTACTAACGTGATTAGCAGAGTGTTTGTAGGGAGGGCTAAAAAAAATGCAGTCTGATATAAGAGATATAAATTATTTAAAACGCAGATTTATTATCCGCAATAGAATAAAAAGAATATTTATTGGTTTACTCAGATTTGTCGTTGTGCTATTTTGGCTGTCCCCTATTTTATGGATGTTAAATATATCATTTAAAGAAAGATTTGATATATTGTCACGAGTTCCTAAATTATTTAATTTCCATATTACTGCTACAAATTATATAAATATTTTTAAAGAATATAAGATACATGTCTATATGAAAAATAGCTTAATAATTGCGGGAATAGCAACAATTATAACTATTATTTTTGCTTATCTGGTATCATTTGGTTTATCGAGATTTGAATTTAAAGGTAAGAAATTTATAGGTGACTGGCTTCTATCACTGAGAATGTTTCCGGTGGTTGCGCTCGTACTACCGTTTTATCTGCTTTATCAAAATTTAAAATTAATAAATACTTTTTATGGATTAGTCATAGTGCTGCTTCCTTACTTGTTGCCAATAATAATATTAATAATGAGGGCATATATAGATGATGTACCCAAAACGATAGATGAGGCTGCAAGAGTTGATGGATGCAGCAGTTTTCAGATCGCATCAAGAGTAATATTACCAATATCTATTCCCAGTATTGCAGTATCTACGGTATTTTCATTTTTATTTTCTTGGAATGAATTTTTATTGACACTTACTCTATCGGGTCCTGCTACAAAAACTTTTACAATTGGAATGTCAGAATTTATAGTATCTTATGAAGTAATGTGGGGAGAAATGTGTGCTGCTACAATAATCGCGATATTACCGCTGCTATTGATAGTATACTTACTTCAAAATTATCTAGTAACAGGCATGACTCTGGGAGCAGTAAAAAAATAATAAATAATTATAAATAAAATACTGGAAGGGTAAAAATGGCAGAAGTCAAAATAGTGAATTTATATAAAAAGTATGGTGAAGTCGAAGCTGTAAAGTATATTAATATCGCTTGTAAAGATAAAGAGTTTCTCTGTCTTCTTGGACCTTCAGGATGCGGGAAAACCAGCACTTTAAGAATGGTCGCAGGTTTGGAAACCATAACTGACGGTGAAATATATATAGACGGTAAACTAGTTAATTTTCTTTTACCGAAAGATAGAGACATAGCTATGGTCTTTGAAACGTATGCTCTTTATCCTAACAAAACAGTATATGAAAATTTGGCATTTCCTCTTCATATTAGAAAGATGCCAAGATATCAAATTGATAAAAAAGTTAAAGAAGTTGCAGAAATACTTGAAATAGTGCCACAGTTAAATAGAAAGCCTGCGCAGCTTTCAGGAGGGCAGAAACAAAGAGTTTCTATAGGGAGAGCTATTGTAAGAAGTCCTAAAGTATTTTTAATGGATGAACCAATTTCACATCTTGATGCAAAGTTGAGGGAGCACATGCGTGGTGAATTAAAAAGAATGCAGAAAGAACTTGATGCTACTACAATATATGTTACCCATGATCAAGTTGAGGCATTATCAATGGCAGATAAAATTGCTGTTATGGATTTTGGAGTACTTCAACAACTTGGGACTCCGGATGAAATTTATAATAAGCCTGCCAATGTTTTTGTAGCGAATTTTGTTGGTAGTCCGTCTATGAATTTAATTGATTGTGAGTTAAGCATTGAAAATGGCGATTTAGCAATATTAATAGAAGGAAACAAATTTAGATTTAAATCAGTAGTAGAAAAGGTTAAGGGAATTCATCTGCCTTCTGATGGAAAAGTAATATTGGGAATTAGACCCGAGAATATAAAAATACATAAAGAAAAATCTTCAAATAGCCAGTTAATACCTGGCAGTATTTATATTACAGAACCACTTGGAGATGTAGTCATTGTGGATATTAAAGTAGGTAAAAATATTATAAGAGTGAAAAGTGACTCATTAACAGAATTTAAGATTAATGAAAAGGTATGGTTAGAATTTAATTTTGATAAAATTCATATATTTGACAAAAAAAACACTAAAGCAATTTTTTAATATTACTTTATTTATAGAAAGTAGAAATAATAAAGTTTTGTTTTTTGACTAAATTTAATATTTATTTAATTGATTGAAATTTATGAAGACTTTAATTATTAATTTACAATATAACTAATATTTTACGAGGAGTTATGGGTTTAAGGGAAAGATTCTTAGAAGTTATAATCAATTTTAATACTAATGTAACCCCACCGAAATGGGAATTCGGGTATTTAGGCATGACTATTGATAAGTGGTACAAAGAAGGATTGCCAAAAAGAAATTATCCTCATGTACCTAAAAAAATAACTACACCTACAGCCTCTCTTAATAATCCTGCTTGGAATGCTGTTAAAGGAAGATTGCCTAAGGGTATTAATGTGGATGGTGGTGGAATTTACTTCCCAGCGAATAATTTTGGATTATCGTAATAGTT
>JAMCVO010000519.1 GCA_023475715.1 Actinomycetota bacterium | reverse complement strand
ACATTACGATTACGACGCTTTTGGTAATTTAACTTCACAAACAAATCATGGAATAGATAAGAGTTTTAGTTATGATTATGAAAATAAACTGATTTCTGTCATTGCGAGCGGTAGCGAAGCAATCTCTTACAGCTACGACTATTTAGGACGCAGGGTTTCCAAAGCCGCTACTCAGAACAGTGTACTAAGTACTGTATACTATTGTTATGACGGGGATAATTTAATCGCCGAATATGATGAAAACAACAATCTCCTAAAGAAGCACATCCACGGCTCCGGTATTGACGAAATTATCTCTTCCAAAGTCATTGCGAGCGGTAGCGAAGCAATCTATTTCTACCACTCCGATGGTTTAGGTTCTATAATAGATATCTCAAATGAAACAGGCTCCTTAATCGAGCATTACGATTACGACGCTTTTGGTAATTTTACTATACTAGACGCTAATCGCTATACGCTATCCGCTAGTCAAATCGACAATCGTTTTTACTTTACTGGAAGAGAATTCGACCCCGAGATAGGATTGTATTATTACAGAGCAAGATATTATGATCCTAAGCTAGGAAGATTCTTACAAAGAGATCCGGTAGGATATCGCGCAGGGATAAATTTATATTCTTACTGCCAAAACAATCCCGTGAATTGGGTAGATCCGAGTGGGATGGTGTGGAAGAAAATAAAAGAATGGATTAAAGAATGGTGGGATATATGGTCTCCTCAAGAAGTTCCTTTTCCAATTCCTCCTTCCGTTATTAAAGCTCCAGAACCAATTTTAAAGATCGTAAATGAACAATCTAAACAAAATCAACAAACAATTAATAATAATTATTTGGATGGTAATAAAATTTATCCAAATGCACCTGATAAACCTTTTTTAAAATAGGAGCTAAAATGAAGCGACCAAAAGGTGTAATTATTTTTGGAGTTATTTTTATCATGATGAGTATAATTCACATGTGGGGTTTCATCGTTTCTTTATATAGATTAAAGCATTATGATATTTTATTAAGTTCTTCAATGATTATTATAAATTTTATTCTTTCAGCTATTTTTATTTTAGGATTTTTTTACTCAGCTTTTAAAATATTAAATTTAAATTATAAAGGAGTAATTGCAACTTATTTTATTTGTGGGTTATGGATTTTAAATGCTATAAATCATGCTTTTTTTAATTTATTAAAAGATATAACTAATAAAAAAATTATAATTTTTATTCTAGGAATAATAATTTATATGGTTGTATATTTTTTAATTGTTTCTTATTTCAAAAATATCAATATAAAAAAATATTTCATTGAAAAATAGAAATTAAAGGCAATAAATAGTACAGCAGCGTCTATTTATCTTGACAATGTATTACATCACTTTGATTTTCCGGTGAATTAAAGAATTAAAGGGAATTAAAGGGACACAATACTTTGGAATTAAAGGGACACAATACTTAATTCCATTAACATAATATTTATATGATGATATATTTAATATTAATATGGCAAGATTAGCTAGAATAGTTAGTCCAGATTTTCCTCATCATATAATCCAGCGGGGTAATCGCAGACAGGATGTATTTTTTAAAGAGCAGGATTACGAAAATTATCTTAATTTACTACAAGCCCATTCCCGTCAATTTAGTTTAGAGATACTTGCTTATTGTCTAATGACAAATCATATCCATATAATAGCTATTCCCAAAAATGCTGATAGTTTATCCCGTGCTATAGGGGAAACCCACCGCAAATACACAAACCTAATAAATAAACGCAATAAATGGACTGGCTATCTCTGGCAGGGGAGATTTAGTTCATATATACTGGATGAGCCTTATCTTTTTGCTGCTTTGAAGTATATGCTCTATAATCCTGTAAGAGCAAAACTGTGCAAGAATCCTTGGGAGTATAAATGGTCAAGTGCACGTTATTATATTATAGGCGAGGATAAACCAAACTCCCTTTTAAAGAAAGATTTTTTTAATAGCATTATTAATGATTGGAAAGAATTTTTAACTGAAGATATTACTTCAGAAGAAATTAAGCTTCTCCAGAAACATGAAAATACAGGCAGACCCTTAGGAAATAGTGTATTTGTAGAAAAACTTGAGAAGGTCTTAAATCGCAATATTAAAAAGAAAAAACCAGGGCCAAAACTAAAAAGAATAAATAATTAAGTATTGTGTCCCCTTAATTTCACCCTTAATTTCAAATACACCTTCGCAACCATTCATAAAATAGGAGATTGTATGAAAAGACCAAAAGGGATAATAATTTTTGGAACTATTTTTATTATTATTGCTATTTCATATATTGTAGGAATTATTAATGCTGTTAATAATTTAATACATCTTAATATTTTGATAGACAGAATTACCGTAGTTGGTTTTATTTATTCTTTTATAGGTATAATCGGTTTTTTATATGTAGGCATCAAAATATTAAATCTAAATTATTTTGGAGTATATATAGCTTATGTTATGTGTTTATTTAGACTTCTTGACGGTATTCAATATGGTATTCTTTATACATTAAAAGAAATAAATGGCCCTAGAATAACAGTTTTTATTTTTATACTTACATTTGATTTATTTTTATTTATTGTTACCTTTCAATATTTTAATAATCCTAAAATAAAGGAATATTTAAAAAATAAATAACAAAATTAAGGGGACAACGAAATCGGATAGGATAAATTAGAAGAAATAGGGACAGCGCCTATTTATCTTGACAATGTATTATATCACTTTGATTTTCTAAAAAATGAAAAAATATTTATTATTACTTTTAATAGTATTTCTAACGATTGATTCAAACTCTGATGAAGTTCTTTTAAAAAGCGGCGGAAGAGTAAAAGGAATTATCTCCGAAGAAAATGATGAAAATATAGTTGTAAAATTAAAATCAGGGAAAGTAACTCTAAATAGATCCGATATATTATCCATAGAAAAAGATCCCCATGGGAATACCGAGCTTGAAAAAGAATGGGAAGCTTATAGAGAAAAAGAAATCACAAACGCAAAATCCGTTAAAAGCAAATCGCCAAGTTTAAATACCTCAGTTTCTAAAACATCTTCTCCTAAAGTAGCGTCAAATATACCTTCCAATAAAGAACCTGCCGTAAAAACAGCCCCTAAATATAAACAAGGCGAAATTTTCTCCGTTACATGCTCTGACAAAAAACACACCTATTCGGTTTGTATGCCGTCAAACTACGATGGCTCAAAAAGGCATCCCGTACTTTTTTGTTTTGACCCCGGAGGAAATGGAAGAAACGCAGTGGACCAATTTTCTTTTGCCGCTGAAAAGTACGGCTGGATAGTAATTGGCTCCAATGATGCAAAAAACGGGCCATGGGAGCCAATATTGGATGCCCAGAAGGCAATGTTAAAAGATATCAAGACTCGTTACAACGTAGATAATAACCGGTTTTATGCCGGAGGATTTTCAGGCGGGGCAAGGATGTCTTATACGATTGCTTATAAAAATCCAATGAGTTTTTGCGGTGTTATTGCCTGCGGTGCGGGGTTTGGAGAAGGAAGTATCTCATCAAGGGTGGCAGTTTTTCATTGCGTCGGCAAAAATGATACAAATGCGGTAAAAGAGATGAACGAAGTTTATAATCAACTAAAAAGAAGAGGTATTGCCACCCAGTTAAAACAATTCGACGGCGGACATGGTTGGCCTCCAAAAAGCCTTTTGGAAGAAGCGGTTAGTTGGATAGCGAAGCAGTAAAAAGGAAAATAACTCATTATTAACCTTGACTTTTTGCCATTTTGTTAA
>JAMCVO010000025.1:1824-3784 GCA_023475715.1 Actinomycetota bacterium | reverse complement strand
GTGACGCATCGGTTACAACCCCTGTTACAACCTGTGATTCGTAACTTTCATTTTGATTTTTATCAACAGCAGTTACTTTGTAATAATAACCGGCATTCTCTATAAGAAATTCTGTGTTCCTGTCTTCAAAGCTTGTGTTCGTCGTTGTCCCCAGAAGATATTCACCGGATATGGGGAAATTTTGATGCGTGCTTCTGTAAACCCTGTATTCCTTTAAATCAACAGCATCACTTGGATTCCAGAAAATCGATATTTTTTTGTTATTATCATCAACCGTCACATACACCGCAGTTACTTGATTTGGTGCAGTGATATCATCTGCCAGGGTGGTTGCAGCATAGACCAATGTAGAAATAGATTCATTTCCTGCCTGATCCACAGCGCTCACCTTGTAATAATATGCTGTAGACGGTAACAGGTTATTTTCATCAGTGTAGGAATTCGTATTGGTAAATGCGATAAAATTCGCTTCTGACGGGGTGAAATCCTGAGTATTGCTTCTATATATCTTGTATTCCACTACACCCTGTGATGAACTCTCATTCCAGTTCAACTGTACGGTCTTGGAACCTGTGGCGGCGGCGGTAAGCAGCGTTGGATTTGCGGGAGCAGATAAATCATCGGATACCTTGTATATTCTAGGTTCTCCCAAACACATCAACTGATCCTGATTGTTTTTCAACTGCAGAGAAATGGTCGTACCTGCATATGAAGTAAGGTCAATCAAGGCTGGTTCCCATCTTCTCCACCAGCTTGCGTCCTGAGATATTGTCCTTACAACTGCAGAATTTATTATAACCGATACGTCGTACCCTACATGGTTGCTTTCGCTATCCTGTATACCAGTTAAGAGTTTAAGGTAAAGCCTTTGATTGCCGGTAACACCCGGCAAGCTGACTGTATATGTTATGTACGCCTGATTTCTTAAACTGATTGAGTTTTTGGGAATTCCTTCCACCGCCGCGGGCTGAACCTGTGCAACATCAGTACCGCTGCTTTTTTGTGCCGAGTCATACATACCATACAGCCCATATATCGCAGTCTGCGGGTCTTCATTCCAAAGCCGGGGTTTTTGAGGCGTATTTTTATACTGGCTGTAGAAATCTTCGGTAGCGTACCCAAAC
The DNA here is from genome assembly GCA_023475715.1 of Actinomycetota bacterium. The sequence goes on along the minus strand of JAMCVO010000025.1, from coordinate 2,660 downwards.
ATGCTGCTACTCATGACATAAAGAGGTTGCCCCTGACCATACCATTGATAAGGGCATATAATGTGCGCACCTCCATTCCATACAGATTCAATACTACTAAAATTGGTTTGATATTCTGAAGACATTGGATTATACTCAAACAATCCCCAGTTCATATTCCAATTCTGCTGCGTAGTCCAATCTGTTCTGGAAGAATATACTGTAATACCGTACGCTCCCGGTGAAGAATCAGCAGTTCTTTCCGTCGATTCGAAAGCTCTGGGGTGCAGTTCTTCATTTTGATGTCCAAATATTCTATTTTCCGGGCATCCTGCTCCAATTATCCAATTGGTCATGTCCCGATTGTAGTGATCAATCAGCGTTTCTATCCATCTCTTCCATTCTTCTTGAAAGTACACTGCACTGGAGCTTCTTGGGTCAATATCATCCCAGTTGGCAAAAGAAGTACCCATTTGCGCATTAAACTCTGAAATGCCGGTAAAATAAGGTTTTCTAGCCTGACCCTTGTATTCTCCGTTTACCGGATCATATATGCCTGTAGCAGTCAGCCACTGTCTCCATTCTCTCAATACATAAGGATTATAATCCACTCCATGCTCCATGGCAGTTTCAGAATCAAGACTAAAACCCACAAACAAGCCGGGGTTCTGATTTCTGAATTTCATCCATCCCTTTACGGAAGCTTGCAGGTTTCTCTTTTTGTAGCTACGATATAATGTATTGAGCCTGGAGTATGAATAGTAAAAAAGAGGTTGGCGGTCGCACGGAAAAGGCACATTGTTTTCATCCCAAAATCTTACCTTATCCATATGATTAAATAAATAATTGGTGATCTG
>JAMCVO010000025.1:0-1814 GCA_023475715.1 Actinomycetota bacterium | reverse complement strand
TGGAGCAGGATGCCCGGAAAATAGAATATTTGGACATCAAAATGAAGAACTGCACCCCAGAGCTTTCGAATCGACGGAAAAGGCACATTGTTTTCATCCCAAAATCTTACCTTATCCATATGATTAAATAAATAATTGGTGATCGGCCCATCTGTCCAATGACCTCCATTGAGATGCACCACAATAGGCAACTGATGATCAATTGATAATTGTTTGAGATAATCCACACTATCGGCTTTATATGAAAAGTTTTTGTCTGTATTATATGTCCCATTGTACCCTAAATAAAAATCACTTTTTGAAAAACCGTATTTGATATAACTTCCCTGGCTCCCTAATGTAGCTTCCCACAAGTCCATCGATGGATCTGATGGAACACAAATAGGCGTAATATAAAAGGTCTGCCCATAATTGAAATTACTTGCAGTTACATGGTAATCTCCTGTTATTGCTACAATTGTAAACATAAGCGTCAAAAGTATACATATTTTCCTTAACATAAAATAATTCCTCCCTTTAATCGATACCATAATTTTGCATTTATTTTGTATAAATAGGATGTGTCCTTTCCTCCTCTCTGCAACCATGCTATATTTGTAATATATGATGTCTTTTCTTAACCGTATCATAGCCGATAATTCGATTTTCCGCCTTTATCCGTCCTTAACCTTTAACAGATCCGGAAGCTATTGCTTTTACAAATTGCTTATTAAGCGCAATATATACAATCATGATTGGCAGGGTCGCCAGAGTCAAACCCGCAAATACCGTGCCATATCCATAGATATATACTTTTGACGCAACATCCACCAATCCAATGGGAATTGTAAAAAGCTTTTTATTGCTAATGGAAACCATTGCCCACATATACTCGTTCCACGATTGTAAAAAATATAGAATGGTCAAGGTCGCCAGCATAGGCTTGATGATAGGAAGCAATATTTTCCACCATATCCTGTAATGATTGCATCCATCTATCTTTGCACTTTCTGCAAGTTCCTTCGGCACACCTTTAAAAGCATTTGTCAGAATAAGGCACCCCATGGGAATGCTTCCACATACATAGGGCCCCAGAAGTCCAAGGTATGAATCCAGAAGTCCCAGGCTTCTTATCGTCATATATACGGGAAAGAGCAGCATAATACCAGGCAGGAACATTGCGGCAACCAGCAACAGCATAAATACCTTTTTACCTTTAAACTTAATGTTGGCAAACGCATAGGAAGCCAAGGAATTAAATAAAAGGGAGATACCTATTGTAAGTGCTGTTACTAAAATCGAGTTCTTATAATATACTCCAAAACCCGCCTTTATCCATGCCACCGCATAATTTACCCATTTGGGATTCAATGATATTGCAAACTGATTACTGTACAACTCAAGATCATTCTTCAAGGATTGGCTAATCATCCAAAAAAGAGGATATAAAGAAACAAATGAAAACAAACACATAAAAACAAACAATAAATATTTAATGAAATTTCTCTTATTTTCCACCTTTATCACCTGCCAGCAATGCTAACGTTTGCAATATTTCTGCTATTTCCCATGGTATATGCTTTTTTAATAAGCTTGTATGATTATTCAGGAATTGGACCATTAAAAGATTTTACAGGTTTGGAAAATTTCAGAAATACACTTATGGATACAGATATTTTAAATGCTATATTAAACACATTTAAGCTTCTATTGTGTGATATGTTTATTTCTATGAGCGCAGCCTTTCTGCTTGCTTATATTATTTATAGAAGAGTACACGGCTGGAGATTTTTCAGTGTGGCGCTATTGGTGCCTTTTATTGCCCCTCTGGCTGT
>JAMCVO010000678.1 GCA_023475715.1 Actinomycetota bacterium | reverse complement strand
TTTGATTATAAAATGATAAAAGTAATAAAATTTATTTTATATTTGATTAAAAATCATTTTTTCTTTTTGTTATTGTTTAAACAAAATTACTAAAATTTAAATTGATAAATTCCATTCCTTTATTTTTATTTTTAAAGGAGTGGCAGGGGTTTCAACTAACCAAACTCGTAGATCTTCTTTATTATTTTTTGGATTATACAATTTATGGTGAGTTCCTGATGTAATATGAAAAACATCCATTTCATTTGCATCAAAAATTTTCCCATCTAATTCAACTTTACCCTTTCCACTTAAAATTAAATATACATCATCTACTGTTTCATGAACTTCTACAGGCCAACCCCCGCCAGGTTCTATAACCGCTAGTGCATAATTGGCTCTCCTATGTGGAATATTAAATATATTTATTGGAAAGTATAACTTCTTGCCTGGGCGGCTAATAATAAAAGAAGGATCATTTAAATTACCCTTTAAGTAATCCTTTTCCTTTAAGTTATCAAAATCATTGAAAATTTTGATAACTTCATTGGCATCCCTGCCAGAAATCTCACAGACTTCTCCAGATTCAAATACTTCTTCAATTTTTTTATGCTCTTCTTTTCTTTTATTTATCTTTTTCATGCTAATCCCTAAATAATTTTATTTTTAATAATTTCTTTTATAGCTTTTTCAATATCTTCTTCGCTTGGAAGAACTGCATCCTCTAAAACTTTACTATATGGAATTGGCGAATCTTTACCGGCTACTATTTTTATGGGTGCATCCAGATGATCAAAGGCCTGCTCGACTATTCTGGAAGATATCTCAGAACCTATCCCACCGGTCCTGCAAGCTTCATGTACAATTAAAAGCTTACCTGTCTTTTTTATTGAACTTATTACCATATCATAATCAAAAGGATTTAAAGTTCTTGGATCGATAATTTCTATATCTATGCCTTCATTTTTTTTAAGCTTGTCAGATAATCCGATCACTTTATGCAACATATATGAAGTTGCAATAATAGTGACGTCGTTTCCTTTTCTTTTTACCTCTGCTTTACCAATAGGGATATAGTATTCATCTTCCGGTACATCTCCTTTTAGACTGTATAATAATTTATGTTCTATAAATATAATTGGATTATTATCTCTTAGTGAAGACTTTAATAAACCTTTGGCATCGTATGGAGTAGAAGGCATTATAACTTTTAAACCAGGTATATGAATAAATAAAGACTCCAGGCTTTGTGAATGTTGACCCGCATTTCCTCTTCCCCCACCGCCTTGTGTCCGAACTATAATTGGAACTTTAGCTTTGCCCCCAAACATATATTTTATTTTTGCGGCCTGGTTTATTATTTGATCCAATGCTAATGTAATAAAATCTATGTACATAATTTCCACCACCGGTTTTAATCCGGTTACTGCAGCACCAATTGCACACCCTACAAACGATCCTTCTGAAATTGGTGTTTCTCTTACTCTCTCAGACCCAAATTGTTCAAATAATCCTCTGGTTGCACCAAATACTCCACCCTGCAGCCCTACATCTTCTCCCATAATAATTATTCTGTCATCTTTATTCATTTCTTCAAATAATGCTTCTCTGATTGCTTCAGCATAGGTTTTCTCTCTCACTTCACACTCCAATATTAGAATTATTAAATCCAATTATGAAAAAATATCATCCATTACTTTCTCTTTAAGAGGTATTGGGCACTCTAATGCAAACTTTTCTGCTTCATTAATTTCTATTTTTACTTCATCCAATAGTTTATTAAAATATCCTTCATCCATTATGTTATCTTTTAATAATTCATCTCTAAATTTTAAAATAGGATCTTTCTTTTTCCATTCATCTATCTCCGATTGTGTCCTATATACGTTTGGATCACCAATCCAATGTCCTTCAAAACGATAAGTTTTAAATTCTAATAATGTTGGCCCTAAATTTTTTCTTGCCCTTTCTATTGCTTTTTTTGCTGCCTGGTATACATCAATAACATTGTTGCCATCTAGGGTTTCACCCGGAATCCCATATGAGTTTGACCTTATTGAAATATTTTCCACAGAAGTTGATAATTCTGTGGAAACTGTTATAGCATAAAGATTATTTTCACAAATAAAAATAACGGGAAGTTTCCAAATAGCTGCCAGATTTAGGCACTCGTGAAAAGTTCCATTGTTAGAAGCTCCATCCCCAAAAAATGAAACTGCGACTTGCCCGGTATTTAAATATTTTGACGATAATCCTGCACCTGTAGCAATTGGAATCCCCGAGGCTACAATACCGCTTGCACCCAAGACACCTTTTTCTATATCAGCTATGTGCATACTTCCGCCTCTTCCTCTGCAGCAACCAGTTTCTTTTCCAAGCAATTCTGCCATCATAAGTTTTATATCAACACCCTTAGCTATGCAATGTCCATGTCCTCTATGGGTGCTGACAACATAATCACTCTCTTTTAACGCACTGCAAACCCCTACCGCAACTGCTTCCTGACCAATATATGAGTGCGTGGAACCTCTGATTAAACCTTTTTGGAACAATTCTTTTACTTTTTCCTCAAAATTTCTTATCTTCAGCATATTCTGCAACATCATTATTTGTAAATCTTTATTAATAGCCATTACCAATATTCTCCTTAGATCTATTTCGATTTAGTGTATTAATTTTTCATCATTCTATTTAACTTTTCGATTTCTTCCTTAGCCATAAAGAAAGTATTTTCTTCTAGAGGAAATTTTTCTTCCTCTACTTCAGAAATAAAATCTTTTAAAGCCTTCAGGATGATTTCTCTTACATTTGCATATCTTTTTACACACTTTGGTATGAAAATATCCTGCAGCCCTATTAATTCATTAAAAATTAATAATTGACCATCGCTTATTTTTCCAGACCCCAGGCTAATAATTGGTACTTTAGCTACTTCCATAACTTTCTCCATAGCCTGAAAGGGAACAGCTTCCATTAAAATAGCAAATACACCTGCATCTTCTAATTTTTTAACATCCTCAATTATCTTAATTGCTTCTTCTGCCTTAGTCCCTTGCTCAACACCACCATCAAGCTCCATAATAAAAAGTGATGCTCCTATGTGACCTAAAACAGGAATTCCATTTTTTACTACTGTCTTAACAATATCTGCAGTTCTTCCACCTCCTTCTATTTTAACCGCATTCGCTCCGCCATCAGTTATCATCTTGCCACAATTTTTGATAGCATCCTGATCATTAGTACAGGAAAGAAATGGCATATCTGCAATAATTAAAGAATTCTTGGCCCCCCTACTTACAGCTTTGGTATGGTGCAAAACATCTTCCACTTTCACTTTAATAGCATCATCATATCCTAATAAACCTTTCCCAACAGAAACTCCCATTATAATTGAGTGAATTCCAGCTTTTTCTGATAAAATAGCAGAGGGGAAATCATAACAGACAGTCATCGTAATTTTTTCGCCCCTATGTTTCATCTCCAATAAGTTGTTCGGTAAGATTTTTTTCTCCATTATTTTTTCCTTTCTTAATTGTATTGACACCGATGTCATTTATAATAAAAAAATATTACTAATTTCATGTATATTAACTTGATTCTCTAATTATAAGATTTGGTTCTAAAACAATATTTTGTAAAGGAAGATCACTTTCCTTTATTCTATTAATTAATATATCAGCTGCTAATTCCCCCATTTGATATGTGCTTGAGCAATCCTATTTGGCCTATAATTTAACTCTTTTGCTTTTTCTTTTATTATTTCTTCTGTTTTTGAATCCACTTTAGGTCTGTTAGGTCCTGGAAACAAAGTTATCAGG
>JAMCVO010000784.1 GCA_023475715.1 Actinomycetota bacterium | reverse complement strand
TTATTACTATGTTTAAAATTGTACTTTTACCTGTACCGGGACTGCCCGTAATTATCAGTATTTTTTCAGTTATAGATTTTTTTACTGCATCGGTTTGAATATTAAAATGCAGGAAACAATAAACATCTTTTTCATAGTTATTTTTTAGCTGGATAACCTTATCGTTAACTTTATATTCAGTCGAGCCCTTAAAGATATTTATCTTATTTTTATTTATTGTTTCCTGCATTTTAATATTCAAATTATTTACTCCGACTATGCCCTTGTTGGTTGGCACAAGAACCTGGATGTCATGCAGTGGATTGTAATTAAATCTATTTGGTAATTTTTGAGTAATCAAATCTAAAATCAGATTAACAACCTGTTCTGGTTCAATTTTTTCAATAAAATAAAAATCCTTATATTCAGATTTTTTTAAAACTGGAAATATGCCATCCCTTATTCTATGGGCATTAAATATTATCTGGCTCTTTCCTTCCTGCCTGTAAATTCTTTGCAGGCGCACTACAGAAAAAATATTAGAATTTATAATATCACTGAGAACATTACCGGGACCTACTGCAGGAAGCTGATCTATGTCTCCTACAAGTATAAGATTTGTTTCATTTTTTATCGCCTTTAAAAAACTTTGGGATAGTCTTATGTCAAGCATTGAAGCTTCGTCAATTATTACCAGATCTGCATCGAGCTGATCCTGTTCATTTTTAAAAAATTTATTCATTTTCGGCTGGTATTTTAAAAGTCTGTGAACTGTTTTTGCTTCGATAGATGTTGTTTGGCTAAGTCTTTTAGAAGCTCTTCCTGTAGGAGCAGCAGCAAGAACTTTCTTATTTTGTTGCTGAAAAAATTTTATTACTATGTTTAAAATTGTACTTTTACCTGTACCGGGACTGCCCGTAATTATCAGTATTTTTTCAGTTATAGATTTTTTTACTGCATCGGTTTGAATTTCATCTAACTCTATCCCATTTTCAAATGAAATTCTTTCAATCTTATCTGTAAGTTCGCTGTCATTTAACTTTAAAATTTCAGTTTCATTTTTTTCTTTAAAGTCTTTTAATTGCTTAAGTTTTTCACAAACATATTTTTCATCTTCATAAATATTTTTTAAATAAACTCTTTTGACTGCATTCTTATCAATTATTTCTATTTTTTTTTCAGCTTCCAGGATACTTAAGCCTTTTTCAATCTGCAATATTTCAACTTCAAGCAAGTTTGCGGCAATGTTTATTAATTCATCTAAAGGGTAATAACAATTTCCTGCATCGGTAATCTCATTTAAAAGATATAAAATTCCGGATTTGATTCTGAATATTGAATCCTTTTCTATTCCAAGATTATGCGAAATTTTATCTGCAGTCTTAAAGCCTATACCTAAAACATCTTCAATCAACTTGTAAGGGTTGGATCTTATGACACTGATAGCTTCTTTTCCATAAATATTATAGATCCTTACCGAGCAATTATTGCTTATTCCATTAGACTGCATGAAAATCATTACATTTCTTATATCCTTTTGTTTTTGCCATTCGTTTTTAATTAATTCTATCCTTTTTGATCCAAAACCTTCTATTTTCGATAACTTTCCAGGGCTTTCGTCAAGTATTTTCAAAGTATCCAGCTTGAATTTTGATACTATCTTTTTTGCCATTGCCGGACCTATCCCTTTTATCAATCCTGAACCAAGATATTTTTCAATTCCTTCTTCCGTTGCAGGAATCAATACCTCAATGGTCTCAATTTCAAACTGGTTCCCATATTTTTTATTGAAAACCCATCTACCTTTTACTTCAAGTCTTTCACCAGGTTGAGTATCAATGGATTGTCCGACAATTGTAACCATTTCTTGTGATTCTTCTGATTTGAATCTGGCAATTATATAGTCATTATCAGGATTTCTATAAACTACTCTTTCTACAGTGCCCTTTAGCTTTGTTGATCTACTCTCATCCATTTATTTAGTCATTTACAGGAATTGATATTAATTGAAGATAAAAATTACAATATATTTTTTACTTTATAGTCTTTAATGAACTGAAGTGTTTCTTCAAGGGATAAATTTAATTTTGAATGGTCTTTTCTGATTTCAATTTCCAGTTTTTTGTTTTCGATATAATTTTTTCCAACTATTACTTTTAACGGGATACCTATAAGGTCAGAATCCTTAAACTTTATTCCTGCTCTTACATTTCTTTCGTCATACAAAACATCTATTTTATTATTTAACATTATAGAATAAATATCCTCGGATGCTTTAAAAATTGATTCATCCTCCATATTTATTGCTATTAAATTAACCAGAAATGGAGCAATCGAAATTGGCCATATTATTCCTCTTTCATCAAAAAGCTGTTCAACAACTGCTGCCATTATCCTGCTTACGCCAATTCCATAACAGCCCATTATGAACGGCTTTAATTTCCCATCTTTATCCAGGAACATTGCATCCATTTTTTCACTGTATTTGGTTCCAAGTTTAAATATATGGCCTATTTCTATTCCTTTTTCAAAATTTAGCACATTTTTACAATTTATACACAAATCTCCGATTGCGGGAAATGTAAAATCTCCCCATTGAAAAACCTTAAAATCCCTGGAATAGTTCACGCCAGTAAGATGGTAATCCTGCCTGTTTGCACCAGCAATAAGGTTTTTCTTTCCTTTAATTGAATAATCGGCAAAAACGGCAATTGAAGGATCTAAATTAACAGGTCCCAGAAATCCAATATTGAGGTTATCAGCAGAGTCGCTTTCAGATAATAATTCTAATTTTTTGCCTGTAAATTTTTCAATTTTTGTGAGATTTAATTCTTTATCTCCCCTTAAAAGGACTGCAATTATTGTACCTTGGCCATCTTTAAGCAACATAGTTTTTATGATCGACTTAGCAGGTACTTTTAAAAATTCAGATAGTGATTTTATATTAGTTGTCCCCGGAGTATAAACTTCAGACAACTTTATTTCTACTGAACTATCCTGGCTTTTTTCATCAGCTCTGGCAAATCCTGCCATCTCGTAGTTAGCTGAAAAACCGCAAGAAGGACAATAAACAAGCCGGTCTTCACCATTATTGGACAGAATAATAAATTCATGAGAGTACCTGCCTCCTATAAGTCCATTATCAGCTTCAACGGCAAAATATTTTAAATTTAGTCTGTCTAATATCCGTGAGTAACACTCATACATTTTATTATATATTGTATCCAGATCCTCCTCGTTTGCAGAAAAACTATAAGCATCCTTCATGATAAATTCCCTTGCTCTCAGGATGCCGTATCTTGGTCTTATCTCATCTCTGAATTTTACCTGAATCTGGTAAAGGTTTACAGGTAGTTCTTTATAAGATTTGATATCCAGAAAAGCAAGATAAGTTATTAATTCTTCGTGCGTTGGACCAAGGCAGAAATATCTTTCACTTCTATCCTTCAGCCTGAACATTTCAGGTCCATATTCAAACCATCTTTCTGATTTTATCCACAGATCTGCAGGTTGCATTGCAGGCATAAGCATCTCTATAGCACCTGCCCTGTCCATTTCCTGCCTTACGATATTTTCTATTTTTTTTAGAATTCTAAATCCTAAAGGCATAAATGCATATATGCCTGAAGCTATTTTTCTTATTAATCCTGATCTTAAACATAAGGAATAACTTTCAATTTCAGAATCACTTGGCTCTTCTTTTAGAGTATTTATAAAAAATTCTGAATATCTCATTAACGATCTCCCTGCAGCATATTTAATGTCAATATTTCTTTTATGAATATGTCCAATGCTTTTTCTTTATTTACTCTTTTTAGAA
>JAMCVO010000427.1 GCA_023475715.1 Actinomycetota bacterium | reverse complement strand
CAGAAAAGAAGCTTGAAATCGAAGCCTTGATTGAGGGAACTTTTCCTGCAGAATCTGCAAAAGAAGCATACGAATTTATAAAATCCGAGAAAAAGCCTTTAATAGTTCTTCTTGAATATAATCCTGAGTCAAAACCTAAAAATGAGATTTCATTTGAATTTAATGCTGAGGCAAAAGAAGGAAAGATAAATATAGGAATAATTGGTGCAGGCAGTTTTACACAGGATATGCATCTGCCAAATCTTGAAAAATTAAAAGACATTTTTAATATATATGCTATATGCAGTAAAGTTGGAGGAGAAGCAGAGAGCATTGCCAGGCAGCATAAGGCTTTTGTTGCAACAACTGACTATAACCGGATTTTAAATAATGAAAATATTAAGGTTGTGCTTATATCAACACGCCATAATCTTCATGCCAGAATTGCTATTGATGCCCTGAAAGCAGGCAAGGCGGTTATTGTTGAAAAACCTATGGCATTAAATGAGAGCGAACTCCTGGAGCTAAAAGAGATAATAGAAAAAACAAAAATACCATATATGGTTGGATTTAATAGAAGATTCTCACCTTATTCTGTCAAAATTAAAGAGGTAATAAAAAACAGAGCAAACCCGGTGATAATAAACTACAGGATGAACGCCGGATATGTCCCAAAGGAGCATTGGGTACATAACGAAGAAGGCGGAGGCCGGAATATTGGTGAGGCCTGCCATATTTATGACCTGTTCAATTTCTTTACAGATAGTGAGTTTTATTCAATAAGCGCTCATTCCATCAATCCTCCATCGGAACAATATCTGGCAAATGATAACTTTTCGGCAATAATAAAATATAAAAATGGTTCTGTTTGCAATCTGATTTACACCTCGATGGGTTCAAAGATTGCATCAAAAGAGCAAATGGATATTTATTTTGATAGCAAGAGCTTATACCTTAATGATTTTAAGGAATTATATTTGTATGATACAGGGATTAAATTGCTTGGTAAAGGTATCCAAGACAAGGGACACTTAAATGAATTAAAAGGTTTTGGAGAGTATTTAAAGGGCAGCACTAAAGGTCAAACAATACCTCTCTCGCAGTTAATTCAGGCAACGGAAATTAGTTTTGAAGTTGAAAAACAAATTAAAGAGAATTGATTTTATCTGACTTATGTGTGGAATTGTAGGCATATTTAATTTCCAAAAAAAATCTAAGGTAAACGAGTCACTCCTCGTAAGAATGCGTGATGAAATGATTCACCGTGGACCGGATGACTGTGGTTTATGGATTTCCGATGACGGATTTACGGGATTAGCCCACAGAAGACTTTCTATAATTGATTTATCGTGCGCTGCTGCACAACCTATGTGCAATGAGGATAAAACAATCTGGGTAATATTTAATGGAGAGATTTATAATCATGCTGAAATAAGGATTGAGCTTGAAAGAAAAGGACACCGGTTTAAAACAGATCATAGTGATACAGAAGTTATAATTCATGGTTTTGAAGAGTGGGGAATTGATTGTCTCCAGAAGTTCAGGGGAATGTTTGCAATTGGAATATGGGATACTAAAAAAAAAGAACTCTGGCTTGTAAGAGACAGGATAGGAGTTAAACCTCTCTACTATACCATTAATAATGGAAGTTTTATTTTTGCTTCGGAAATTAAGAGCCTGCTCATTGATAGAAATATTAAAAGAGAAGTAAATGAGGAAGCTTTCTATCATTATCTTTCATTTCTTACTACACCTTCACCGCAAACAATGTTCAAAAATATAAAGAAGCTGCCTGCTGGTCATTACCTGAAAATTGATAGCAGCGGCGATATTAAAATAAACTGTTATTGGGATGTTTTTGATTTTACCAATCCGCTCTCCGATGTTCCTGAGACCGATATAGCTGAAAGATTAATAGACGAATTAAAAGTATCTGTAAAATATAGGGCAATAAGTGATGTGCCTGTCGGGGTTTTTCTATCTGGAGGCATAGATTCAAGTATAAATGCAGCCCTTTTTTCAGAAGGCCGTTTGGATGCTGTAGATACTTTTACCATAGGTTATGAAGGTGAAAATCCAAGCTGTTTAAACGAGTTTGAATATGCGAGAAAAATGGCAAAGGTTATAGGAGCTAACCATCATGAAAAAATACTTGGAGTTGATGAGTTTATAGATTTTCTAAACAAGCTGGTTTTTCACCAGGATGAACCGATAGCAGACCCTGTCTGTTTTCCGATATTTCATGTTTCCAGGCTGGCAAAAGAATATGGAGTTACCGTATGCCAGGTTGGGGAGGGAAGTGATGAACTCTTTATGGGATATCCGGGATGGCTCAGCGCTTTAAAACTTTATAAATTAAACAATTTGCCCATCCCAAATTTTATTAAAAAGGCAGGGCTATCTTTTTTAAAGTTATCCGACAGGCGGGACACTTATTCATATGAGTGGCTGAGAAGAGCTGTTGGGCATTTGCCGATATTCTGGGGTGGAGCCGAGGCTTTCTTTGAGCCGGAAAAAAAGTTACTTATTTCTGAAAAACTCAGGAAGGATTTCAAAAACTTCAGCTCTTTTGAAGCAATCAGGCCAATTTTTGATAATTTTAATGAAAAATCGTGGTCTAAAACACCACTTTGCTGGATGAGTTACCTTGATCTTAAATTCAGGCTTCCCGAACTTCTCTTAATGAGGGTTGATAAAATGAGTATGGCAGTTTCCCTTGAAACAAGAGTTCCTTTTCTTGATCACAAGTTTGTAGAGTTCGCAATGTCTATCCCGGAAGATATAAAATCAGAAGGTAACGAGCTTAAGCACATTCTTAAAAAAGCTGTTACAGGCTTGATTCCTGATGAGATTATTTACAGGAGAAAACAGGGTTTCGGAGTTCCGATATATGAATGGTTTTCAGAAAGGCTCGGTGTCTTTGCAAGAGAAAAGATTGCAAGTTTTGCAAATAGGACAGATTTCTTTGATAAAAAATATTTACAAGTATTATTAGATGGCAATAATGCTCAGAAAATATGGTATGTTTTAAATTTTGCCCTATGGTACGAGACATGGATAGAATAATCGAAGAATCTGACTAAAAAGAATTCTTCAAAAATATAAAAATATAAGTAAGAGAAGATAATATTATATGGAAAAAATTACCGTAATACTTCCAACATATAATGAGAAAGAAAATATATGTGAAATGGTCGATATCCTTGAAAATGATATTTTCCCTCAGATAAAAAACTATCTTATAGGTATTTTAGTTGTAGATGATAACTCACCTGACGGTACGGCACAGCTTGTGCGAAATTATATGAAGAAATACAAAAACTTGGACATAACTGTCAATGAAAAAAAAGGTCTGGGAATTGCTTATAAAAGGGGAGTTGAATATGCAATAAATAAAATGAATGCTGATTTAGTAATAAAGATGGATAGCGATTTTCAGCATAATCCTAAATATATCATAGACTTAATTAAGAAGTATGATGAAGGATATAATTATGTAATTGGCTCAAGATTTTGTAAAGGTGGTTCAATTTCAAGAGACCTGGGTTTATTTAGGAGATTTCTTTCTAAATATGGTGGTTTATGTACCAGGATAATACTTTTTTACCCTAAAATAAATATAATCAGTGATGTAAGTTCAGGACTTACTCTTGCAAATGTAAAAAATGTATTAAGTAAAATAGATTTTTCCAAAGTTTCTTCCGGGTTTTATTACACAACACAAATGCTGTATCAGGTTGTAAAACTGGGTATAGAAATAGGTGAAATACCTATTGAATTTGATATTAGAACAAAAGGGAAAACAAAAATGCCATTTAGCAAT
>JAMCVO010000042.1 GCA_023475715.1 Actinomycetota bacterium | reverse complement strand
AAAAAAAATAAGGAGATTTTTTCTTCTTTGAATAAAATAAAAGAATATCTTTTGGAGTCTTTTTTAAAATTTATAAAATCAATTTTTACATTGTTAAAATGGCAGATTATTTTTTTTCTAATTATTACAAATATGATACCTGATATTATTAGAAAGACACCAAATATTCTTGCACGAATCAATATTGAATTTTTAAAAATATCAGCAGTCCTATCCTTAGCAAAAAAACCAAAAAATTCTCTAAGATCAGTTATGGAAATGAGAGAAATAATAACAAGAAATAAACCTGAAAAAATAAAAAATAATATTATTAATATTAATAATATTTTTGAAGATTTGTTAATATTTTTATTTTGCAATTTAACAATTAAAAATTTTTATTTATTTAAATATGATATGAATATGAACATTATCAAAAACCATTTTTTAAAAATATCTGTATATTATGAGTTTTTTCTAAATATTCCATATCTTAAGATGACAAATAATGCTCTGAATCCATCTTTCCAGTTAATTTTTTTGCCTTCCTCATAAATTCGTCCATAGTAAGAAATCCCTACTTCATAAATACGGCATTTTAAGCGGGCTATCTTAGCTGTTATTTCAGGTTCTATGCCAAACCTGTTTTCTTCAATTTTAATTTTATTTATAATTTCTCTTTTAAATAATTTGTAGCAGGTTTCCATATCTGTAAGATTAAGATTGGTAAACATGTTTGATAAATTTGTAAGAAACTAGTTGCCTTTAGAATGCCAGTAAAATAATACTCTATGAGGTTGGCCTCCTATAAAGCGCGTTCCATAAACAACATCAGCAAAACCATCCAGTATTGGTTTTAGAAGCTTCGGGTACTCATTGGGGTCATATTCAATGTCAGCATCCTGAATAATGATATAATCACCTGTTGCATTTTCAAATCCGGTTCTGACCGCAGCACCTTTGCCGGCATTTTTTTCTTTATAAATAATTTTTGATACTTTTGGTTCTATTTTAGTTTTTAAAATCTGGGTGGTTTCATCTCTTGAAGCATCGTCAACAACAATGATTTCTTTTTCAATTTTTCCTAAATCAACTGCCCGAACTTTATCCACAATGGCTTCAATGGTATTTTTTTCATTGTAGCATGGTATTATCACCGATAATTTTTTTACTTCCAAAATAAAAAATCATCTCTTTCAAATAGTGTCTACATATATAAAATTCATATTTATAAAAGTTTTAAAAGCTAAAGAATAAAAATTATGTAAATTATACGACTTTTGTGGAAGCAATTAAATAATTTTAAATTAATTGAAAAAAAATTAATTTAGCAATATTTAAGAAAAATATTGTTATTATAATTATTATGAGTTTGACTTAAACCATTCTATAGTTTTCCCCAAACCTTCATTCAAACTAACTTTAGGTTCCCAACCAAGTATCTTTTTTGCTTTTGAAATATCTGGGCGTCTAACTAAGGGATCATCAATAGGTAACTCGTGATAAACAACTTTACTTTTGCTGCCAATTATCTGCTTAATCTTCTCCGCCAGTTCCAATATAGTCATTTCTGAAGGATTACCTATGTTTACAGGATAATGATAGCCAGATTCTATTAACTTAAAAATTCCCTCAACCAAATCAGAAACATAACAAAAACTCCTTGTCTGTTTACCATTTCCAAATACTGTTATATCTTTACCTTCAAGAGCCTGGCTTATAAATGCAGGAATAGCACGTCCATCATTTTTTCTCATTCTTTGACCATAAGTATTAAATATCCTGACGATATGAGTATCAACTCCCTGTTGTCTGTAATAAGCCATTGTAATTGCTTCAGCAAATCTTTTTGCTTCATCATATACTCCCCTGGGACCTACCGGATTTACATTTCCCCAGTATTCCTCTGTTTGCGGATGAACTTTTGGATCTCCGTATACTTCAGAAGTTGAAGCAAGAATCATCTTTGCTCTTTTTGCTTTTGTAAGTCCCAAAACATTGTGAGTTCCTATAGCTCCAACCTTTAGTGTTTGAATCGGAAGCTGTAAATAATCTATGGGGCTTGCAGGAGAGGCAAAATGAAATATATAATCTATTTTGCACTCAAGAAATATTTCATCAGTAATATTATGATTAATAAAATCAAAATCGCCTGTTTTAATATGCTCAATGTTTCTTAAAGAACCTGTTATAAGATTATCCATGCATATTACCTTAAAATTTCTTTCAAGAAGATAATCGCAGATGTGACTTCCAATAAAGCCTGCACCACCTGTTACAAGAGCTGTTTTTTTTAAGTTCATTTTGTTATCTTCCTATCCCAATATATTTAAAGCCTAAATCTTCAAGTTTATTCTTATCAAATAAATTTCTGCCGTCAATTATTATGTTATGCGTCATTAAACTTTTAATTCTTACATAATCCAGGTTTTTAAATTCATTCCATTCTGTGGCAAGAATAAGAAGATCAGAATCTTTAATGGCATCATAAACATCTTTACTCAAATAAACTTTCTCGCTGATATTTTGCGGCCGTTCTTTAACTATAGGATCATAAGCTTTTATCTTGGCACCCAAATTTATCAAACTATTCATGATGGAGATTGCAGGAGCTTCACGGGTATCATCTGTATCAGGTTTAAAAGCAATTCCCAATACTGCAATTATTTTGCCTTTTACTATTTTTAACTCATCCTGAACTTTTTTAACGATTTTAAGTCTTTGCTCTCTGTTTACACTTATGATTGAATTCAGTATTTGAGGAGTCATTCCATATTCATTTGCAATGTAGGCAAGGGCTGAAACATCTTTTGGGAAACAGGAACCACCCCAACCTATCCCTGCACTTAAAAATTTAGGCCCAATCCTGCTGTCAAGCCCAATACCTTCCGAAACTTTTAAAACATCTGCTCCAACCTTCTCACAAATATTTGCAATTTCATTAATATAAGAAATTTTAGTTGCAAGAAATGAATTTGCAGCATACTTTATCATCTCAGCACTGGTTAAATCTGAAACCACTACTGGAATTTTTTGTCCCTTTGGAAGCACCCTTGGCAAATCCTGCGGCCAGTCAAAGGTTTGTTCAATAATAGGTCTGTAAAGTTCCAGCATTTTATCAATGGCTTCTTTTGATGACGATCCTATTACTATTCTGTCAGGAAAAAATGTATCTCCAATTGCACTGCCTTCCCTTAAAAATTCAGGATTTGATACTACACTAAATTTTATATCCTTTTTGGGATTATTTTTTTCAATACTTTCAGAAACAACCATTGAAACCCAGTCTCCTGAACCTATTGGAACAGTACTTTTATTGACTATTATTTTTTCACCATTTATATATCTTCCAACATCTGCAGCTACCGCTTCAACATAACTTAAATCAGCCTGACCGTTATCAAGTGAAGGTGTCCCTACAGATATAAATACTATTTCGCTATTCTCTACACCGGATTTAATATCAGTAGTAAAAATTATTTTTCTTGATTTAAGGTTTTTATCAATGAAGTTTTCAAGCCCGGGTTCATATATGGGGCTGATTCCATTTTTAAGTTTCTCTATCTTACCGTCAATATTATCAACACATATCACATTGTGGCCAATCTCTGCGAGACAAACTCCTGTCACCAGACCAACATAACCTACTCCTATTACACAAACTTTCACTTTTTTACAATCCTTTCTTTTAGCGGTCTCCACCATTCTTCATTATTTATGTACCAGTAAACAGTTTTTTCGAGTGCTTCTTCAAAATTATATTCAGGAACCCAGCCAAACTCCTTTTCAATTTTTGAGCAGTCTATGGAATATCTTCTGTCAT
>JAMCVO010000475.1:965-3802 GCA_023475715.1 Actinomycetota bacterium | reverse complement strand
AGAGGGCCTCCTGCCATAGCTTCAGGTGAAATATGCCCTATCGAGGCGCCTCTTGTAGCACCCGAAAATCTGCCGTCGGTAATGAGAGCCACTTCCTTATCCATCCCAATGCCAGCTATTGCAGAAGTGGGAGCAAGCATCTCCCTCATTCCGGGTCCTCCTTTGGGACCTTCATATCTTATCACTATTACATCTCCGGAATTGATTCTGCCATCCATAATAGCCTTTACTGCCTCTTCCTCTCCGTTAAATACTCTTGCCTTGCCTTTGTGATGATACATTGAAGGGTCAACAGCCGACTTCTTTACTACTCCTCCTTCCGGGGCAATGTTACCATATAATATTTTTAATCCCCCGTCAGGAAGATAAGCATTATTAACGGTTCTTATTACTTCCTTATTCGATATTTCGATGTTTTTGATATTTTCTTTAATTTTTTTTCCGGTTACAGTAATCAATTCTCCATCAATCAGATTATTTTTTAATAATTCATTCATCAGAGCCTCAATACCGCCCGCCATGTATAAATCAAAGATGTGAAATACCCCGGCAGGGCTTAATCTGCATAAATTCGGAGTTTTTGAACTTATTTCATTTACAAGTTCAAGTGAAAAATTAATTTTAGCTTCACTGGCAATTGCCGGAATGTGAAGTATTGTATTACTTGACCCCCCAAGAGCCATATCAACTGCTAAAGCATTCATCACAGACTTGATATTGACAATATCTCTTGGCTTAATATCATTGTTTATAAGATTTAATATCTGCATTCCGGCCATCTTAGCAAGTCTTATTCTTTTCGAATAAACTGCAGGAATTGTACCATTGCCGGGAAGTCCGAGACCTAAAGCTTCAGTCAGACAGTTCATGGTATTGGCAGTGAACATTCCGGAGCAGCTTCCGCATGTCGGACATGATTCTTCCTCTATAAGATCTAAATCTTCCTGCTTATATATACCCTTGCTGAATTTTCCTATTGCTTCATAACCGGTACTGTAGTCAATATCCCTGTCATTTAATCTGCCTGTCAGCATCGGCCCTCCGCTTATGACAATTGAAGGAATATTAAGTCTTAGAGCAGCCATTATCATTCCGGGTATTATTTTGTCACAATTAGGTACTAAAACCAGGCCATCAAAAGGATGAGCCATGCAAACAGTTTCGATGCTGTCGGCTATCAGTTCTCTTGATGCCAGGGAGTATTTCATTCCGGGATGATTCATGGCAACACCATCACAAACTCCGATAGTTGCAAATTCCTGCGGTGTTCCGCCTGCAATACTGACACCCGTTTTGACAGCATCAACAATACTATTTAAATGCATGTGTCCTGGAATCAATTCATTAAAAGAATTGACAATACCTATCATCGGTCTTCTTATTTCTTCATTGGTAAATCCGAGAGATTTAAAAATAGCACGATGTGGCAGTCGTTCCACTCCTTTTTTCATCAAATCACTTCTCATATTTCCTCCTTAAAGCTTCATCTAACTTCAATTCATTTTATAAATTAAATTTTACAATTTTCTTCTGTCTGATGCTTACAATTACCTGTAAAATTATATTTTTATTTTACTGTAAACATATTCCCTTCTTAACAGCTATCAAATAAAAAACATATAAAATACTAATATTATTAAACTTAACGGATATAAATAAAGAAAAAAATTAAAAAATAAATCAGATTCTTAGGGAATTATATCCGAAACTTAGGACACAATACCCAGGAGAATGAGGTTGACGAGCACAATAACGACGATAGAAACTATTCCAGCTGATTTAGCTGAAAAAAGCTTTTGCAAAGATTTTACTTTATTCATTTTAAAGCTGTTCATTAAAAACCCTGAGTTTCTATCAATTGGTAATAACTTGAAGAAGAATTTTAACATACATATTTAATAAAAACAATAAAAATTAAGGGAATCATTTTGCATCTGATGATTCCCTTAATTTATTACAAGCTACTTTTTAATTTGACTTTTATATAAAACAATTATTTCAATTTATTACCGCACTTCGCACAAAATACCTGGTTTGTATCGACTTTAGAACCACAGCTAGGACAAAACTTAGCTTCCTCTTCTTTTTCTTCAGAAGTTTTTTCTTCTTCAATAGCCTGCTCTTTATCAACATTCGTAGATACCTGCTGAGGTGCTGGCTGCTGATAAACCGGAGCTTGCTGAACAGGAGGCTGGTTTTTCTTTCTGGTAACCACAAGCACAATAATTACAACAATGGCAATGATCAGTACGAGCGGAATAACAATAATTAATATCAGAATTGTTGTTGTAAGCTTTGAACTGGCTTTAGTTGAGACTGTAGAAATGTTATCTGCAGCTGTCGTTACAGGAGCTTGGGAAATGGTAGTTGTTTCCTGAACAAGAGGTTTATCCTGACCCATATTGGTTTGTGCCTTTGCCTTATATTCCATCGCAAGCAAATGTCCGGCACTCAGGTTCAAAACTGCATCAAAATGTTTTATGGCTTCACTGTAATGCTGGAGCCTAAACATAACAAGACCTGTCTTCCACTCCTGATCAACCATGCCTAACTTATTTTCGGCATTCAAAGATGTTTTAATATCATTACTTGGTCTGATATAATTGTTTGTATTATCAGTACCGGCAGAAACAATTCCGATTACATTTCCATTTTTATCAAGTACCGGACCACCGCTGTTTCCCGGTCTTACATCACCCTGAATCTGAACCCACTCTGTACCGCCGACCATTTGTTTGCCGCTTACAGTTCCGTTTGTGACAGTAGGATTAAGTGAATTATCCTGTCCGATATCAGATGTCCAGGGATATCCAATAACAGTTACGGGATCCTGGATT
>JAMCVO010000475.1:0-955 GCA_023475715.1 Actinomycetota bacterium | reverse complement strand
ATCCCTCTGATCAAAGGGGCTCATCGAAACAACTTCAGCCCTTAAATATGAACTTTTACCAGGGCCTTCCGGCTGAGAAGCAATAGCTGTGTTGAATTGAACATAAACTTCAAGATCATAAGGCGGTCCTTCATGGCCTTCAACTTTTATATTCTCATATGCCCAGTTCCAATCTGCATCCGTCCATGCATCCAGTTCCCCTGCATTACCATATGCATCCATGAGGTAAGCATAAATAAGATCATATTTAAAAGCAGCTTCGTCTATATCAAGGACATGTCCTGCGGTAACAATATGACCTGTTTCAGGATTTACAACAAAACCTGTACCGCCGAATGCCTCATAATAATAATCGCTCCATTGATTTGTCCAGGGATCAAGAACATACCCATAAAATATTGAAGTGATATAGCATACTGACGGTTCTACCAGAAGAACCTTATCTGCAGCAGTCAGCTGATAACTTGTAACATCATCCGGCAACTTGGAAGATGCTGTTGTATCATCTGCAAACAAAATTGCTGCAAAACTTGATACGAACACAAAAACAACTATAAAAATCAAAGCTTTGAAAAAGTTTCTCGACATTCTTTTCTCCTAAATAGTGGTTTGATTTGCTTAATTTATATATTAATAAAATTAATTATAAATTCTTTTTAATTACTGTCAAATTAAATACTATAAATTTATTATATTTTATATAAATAATTATTAAACAAAACTATTAACTATTAAAATTAAACATTAAAACCATGAACCAGTGAGACTGTATTTTAAGAGATATTATTGATATCTAATATATATTATAAATATTTAATGGTTTTTACTATTATTTTTTTAAAAAAACTTAAATTTTATTATAAACGTAATATAAGATTAAACAACTCCGTTATTTTCAGGATTTAATTATTTTCCTGTAATACTCGATATACTTTGGAATTATTACTTTTGAATC
>JAMCVO010000374.1 GCA_023475715.1 Actinomycetota bacterium | reverse complement strand
TTTTAATGATAGGGATTTTATCTAAATCTTTACCTGTTGTTATGCCAATCTGAGTTTTTTGGAGAGGAGAAAAAAGAAAATTACTAAAATTTGTAGAAGTTGAGTTTCTATAATCCGGGAAAAAGAAAGACAAAACTATTAAAAAAATTATCAAAACCAGAAAAAGACCAGCAAATAAGGAAAGTGTATATTTTCTAGATTTAAAGTAATTTATCAACTTTTCCATAATTTTAATATGTTCCTAGTATATCTAAGGCTATATTATAATGCATAGGGTGCCCTCCGCTCCAGTAAGGATTTGGTGATCCAGCAGGTACACACCTTGCTGTTTGAGATCCTGCATTTGGATTTAGATAATAAGCAATCATCTCCGCATAGTCTTCATTGAAATTATCAGAGCCAGTGCAGGAAGAAGCATTTTGAGAATAATAGGTTAGATATCCTTCGGAAACAATTGCTTGAGTAAGCTGGCCGACATCCATACTTGTTCTCCAGCGAATAACATGTCCTAACTCATGTATCATTATTAAATCAAACAAAGCTTCACCCGCAAATTGTTGAAGATATACGGTGTTATTATCTGCTTGATAAGAAGTGGAGCTAGCATAAATAGTTACACCACTAACATAACTGATAAATCTTGTTCTTGAAACATCTTGTAGTTTTGCAAGAGCCCATTGTAAGTGTGTATCGTCAAAACCTACCATTAAAATACCATAACTTCTATAAATAGCATCAGCTAATCCTCCTACATTTCCTCCTCCTGTTAATCCACAAGTACTTGCTGTACTCCAAGCACTCCAATCAGTTCCATTCCTTGAGAGCTGGACTGCATATTGAATATTTTGAGCTGGGTCTAAATAAGTATTTACACAATTATCTAATACAGCCTGGTCTCCTATTGTACAGGAAGGAGGATTTAAACTGTAACTAGAGAAAGCACCAGGACAATGGGCCAGCATATTAATTTGAAAAAGTCCTATACTATAATCTGCAGATCTACCTGTAAGACATCCCAAATTCTGTGATGACGGGTCACCTCCGCTTTCCGCATTGCAGATCATAGATGCATTTGTTGCTTTTGTAATATCTCCAAAATATCCAAGCAGATTGCTTACCGCACATGGTCCTGAAGTTGCAACCTGACATGTTCCAACCCCTCCGCCACCAGGAGTTGGAGTTACAGAACCGCCGTTTTGGTCTATTATATTTGCAGACCCTTGACCTGTACCTCTCTTTTTATTATCTTGTCCGGCTCCTAAGACAAGTAGAATTGTAGAAATAATAAGAAAAATAAATAAAAAGATAATGATAAGAAGAGCTATAATAGCTGTTCTCACTTTTTTACTCTTTAGAGCAGCTGCTGTTAAGGCTACCCCAGCTACTACAACTGTTCCAACGCCTGCAGTAGCAGCACCTGATCCAACAGCTACTCCTGCAGTAGCAGCAGCTCCACCGCCAGCAGCTGCAGCGCCTCCTCCCGCTGCCGCAGTCCCGCCAGCAGCTGCACCTGCTGCTCCAGTACCTGCTGCAACAGCACCTCCTTCAGCTGCAGCTGTTCCTCCTGCAGCGACACTACCGGCTGCTTCTATTTCTGCTCCAGTACCACCTAATTCTGCAACTTCTCCCGCTCCAGTCCGGGCTCCTGTACTGGTTCCAGTCCTTACACCTTTTCCTGTACCTTTTTCTCCTTTAGATCCCCCCTCTTTTGAAAATTTTTCTTTGATGTCTTTATATTTATCGTAGTGGTCCTTTAACTGTTCAGCTTTAGACTCTCGATTTTCTTCTTGTCCTTGGTCTTGCTCAAGGTCTTCAGGTGGTTTTATTGGCTCTGAATCATCATTCATTTTTGATAAATTCTATAATCTTTAAAATTATTTTAACTAGGGGATGGATTCCCGTTTTTTCCTTGATTTAAAGTTTGAGAATCAGATTGCTCTTGTTCTTTTTTAATTAAATCCTGCGGTCTTGAGGTTATAAGTTCATATTCATATTTTGAAGAAACAAATTGACTTGTAATATGATTCTGGCCTGCAAAAAGAAGTCCTTCTCCAACCTGTGCTGTTAAAACAAAATCTTTTTCTCCTTCAGACAACATAAATACTTTTGATACTGATTCTGCTTCTAATGCGCCTAATTTCATTAAAATCTGTATAGATGAATTGGAGAGAATGGATTTTCCATAATCACTTGATAGAAAATCTTCAACATCTTGTGTTAATGTGGTTACACCAAGAAAATATTTTCTTGCTCTTTTAACTATGCCCTGTAAAAAAGCAGCAGAATCAGGATATTTCATCATATACCATGCTTCATCAACGACTAAAATCCTTTTTTTTAGTTTTGTTCTTACTTTGTTCCATACAAAATCAAGTATTACATGCATTGCTATTGGACGAAGAGCTTCCTCAAGTTCTTTAAGGGAGAAAACTGTCAAAGAGCTTTTTACATCATAATTTGTTTGTTCATTAAAAAGGCCGGCAAATCCTCCCTTAACATATTTTTCAAGTCTGAATGCAATATCTTTTGCTTCATTTTCTTCCATGTTAAGTATCGTTTTATATAAATCTTCAAGAATAGGAGGCTCATTCTTATATGTAGCAGGATTTAATGTTATACCTTTTTGCTTGTATGTTAAGACAAGAGCACGGTCTAACATTGCTTCTTGAGCCGGACTCATCTCTCCAAGCATTGTTTTTAGAAGTCCGTGTAAGGATAAAATTTTTATTCCAAGCTGTGCTTCCGACATATCTTCTTGAACTAATGAAAAAGGATTGATTTTTACTTCTGATGTAGAGCAAAAAGATATATATTCTCCTCCTACAGCATGAGCCAAACTTTTATATTCTTGTTCCGGATCAATAATAAGTACTTCAGCATCAAACATTATTTGCCTAAGTATTTCAAGTTTTACTAAGAAGGATTTTCCGGAACCGGATTTTCCAAAAACAACCTCATTTGCATTTTCAAAAGAGAACCTGTCAACAATAACAAGAGAATTATTTAATGTATTTACACCGTATAAAATTCCATTTGGATGGGAAATTTCATAAGAAGTAAAGGGAAAGGTTGAGGCGACAGATGTTGTATCCATATTCCTTGTTAGAAAAAGCTTATCATTTGCTGTTGGCAGCGTTGTCTTAAAGGCATCTTCCATTTGAAGTGTCGCTGGTTTTAAAACAAGCATATTTGATGAGGCAAGAGTCCTGAGCTCTCGTGTCTTTTCATCAAGTTCAGCAAGGCTATTTGCTGCAAGTGTTACATAAAGGCCAAACTGGAAAAACTTTTCCACTCCTTTTGCAAGTTCTTCCTGCAGAGCAAGAGCGTCTTCAAGAGCAGCTTTTGTCTTAGGATCAGGCTCCATACCTTTTTCTATATCTGTTTCAATTGCTGCTTCCATTTCAGCAATTTTTCTCCTCAAACTGCTTAAAACACTAGATCCTTCAACTGGGTAAATATACATTCCAATATTCATTGTCTGTTTATGGTCGATAAGTATAGATAACCAGTTAGGAGATACAAATCTTGGATAATCTACAGCAAAAAAAGTACGATAAAATTTTTCTCCAATTTTTATATATTTAAAATCTACCTCCACAGAAGAGGGAGCAATTAAATCAACCAATGAAACACCACCTTTTTCAAATGTCTCAAGAACATCAGGCGTCTTTTCTTTAACCTGTTTATTATTTGTTTTTTTATTTTTTGGAAATCCTAACATTTATTTAATTATAAAACAATATTCTTTAGATCACCTTCTTGAAAGTTAAGATTAAGTGAATCCTGGTTATAAAGCTCATGCTGTAGGAGG
>JAMCVO010000066.1 GCA_023475715.1 Actinomycetota bacterium | reverse complement strand
CAAATCAGTTTTTTGCCAGTTTTATGATATCTATAAGACAAATTACATATAGGACATTTTGGAATGCTTCCGCATTTGGTACAAATTAAAAAATGGCTGAAACCTAATTTGTTTATGAAAATAATTATCTTATTACCAGCTAATATCTCTTCATTTATTGCTTTATGTAAAGTATTTGTAATCAATGTATCATCTTTATAGCTGTCAATTTTTTTTAAATCTACGACTTCTTTTTCAAGTAAAGTTTTATTAGTAAAATTATCTGATACCTCAATAATTTTGAAATTATTTTCATCCTCTGCTTTAAATCTTATACTTATGGAAGGTGTTGGACTTGTAAAAACAACAGGAATTTTTAAAATTTTTCCCAATTTTAACGCTACATCCTGAGTATTATATCTTACAATAGTACTATCTTTGTATGACAGATCATGCTCATTGTCAATTATGACCAGTCCCAGGTCTTTGATTGGAGTAAATAATGCGGATCTTGTCCCTATAACTATTTCAAAATTGTTATTCCAAATGTCATACCAGGTCTCAAATCTTTTTTTCTCGCTCATCCCGGAATGATATATGCAAACATGCTGTGCAAAATTTATTTTAAGATCTTCATACAGTTTTTCTGCTGAAATAATTTCAGGAACCAACACAAGCACCTTCCGATTGCTTTCCAAAGTTTGGCGGCATAGGTTTAGATATAATGAAGTTTTATTATAAGAGCTCATAAAACCTTCCAAAAGAAATGCTTTATGCAGGTTTTGCCTTATAAAATTATTTATTTCTTCACAGTAAACATCGCCAAAAAATTGATGCTTGTCTAGGTTTATTGAAGGAACTATATCTTTATACTGTCTGCCGGTGATAACTTTACTTTCACCTATTACTGGCTTAATTTTAAGCTTGCAAAATTTTTCAAGCTTAGATTTTTTAACATGAGGAAGGAATAATTCAATTATCTTCCCGATTGCAGCAATATAATAAAAGCTCATCCAATAGATAAGGGTTAATTTTTTAATATCAAACAGAGTTATATTTCCAATTATTTTGTCTATTTTTTTAAGATTTTTATCAGGCAGGTCAGATTTATCCTTAAGTCTTGAAACATAGCCAATTTCTTTTCTATTGCCAAAAGGCACAAATACCATGGTTCCAATTTCAATATTATCAGTTAATTCTTCAGGTATCTTGTAATCAAAAGCATGGTTAATCTCTATTGCTTTTAAATCAAGGAAAACTTCAGCAATTTGATTGCGAGGCGTCATATAAAACTAATTAAATATATAATTTAAGATGCTTAAAGACGTTTATTTCATACCAAAAAATTTCTTTACTTTATCAACTTTATCGAGCTTTTCCCAGCTAAAGTCTCTGTCATGTCTTCCAAAATGACCGTAAGATGCTGTCTTTTTATATATAGGCCTGATAAGGTCGAGATCCCTTATAATTGCTCCGGGTCTTAAATCAAATATTTCACGAATGGCAGCTTCTATTTTTGATTTATCAACATACTCTGTTCCAAAGGTTTCAATCATTATTGAAACAGGGTGCGCCACTCCAATCGCATAAGCTACTTCTATTTCTAACTTATCTGCTACTCCTGCAGCAACAAGATTTTTAGCTACATATCTAGCTGCATAGCTTGCTGATCTGTCAACCTTTGAAGGGTCCTTCCCCGAAAAACAGCCTCCGCCATGTCTTGCATAGCCGCCGTACGTATCCACTATTATTTTTCTTCCCGTAAGTCCGGTATCACCCATAGGTCCGCCAATGGTAAATTCGCCTGTAGGATTTACATATAGTTTTAGATTCTTTCCGATATATTGCTCGGGTATTATGGGCTTTATTACCAATTCTTTTATATCAGGAGCTATCTGTGTGTCTATGTCAATCATTGGTGCATGCTGGCACGCTACAACTATTGTATCTACTGAAACCGGCTTTCCGTTTTCATATGTTACCGTAACCTGGGTTTTACCATCTGGTCTTAAATAAGGAAGTATTCCCGCTTTTCTTACTTCAGACAACCTGTGAGCGAGCTGATGTGCAAGTTGTATCGGCAATGGCATATATTCCGGTGTTTCAGTACAGGCAAATCCAAACATCATACCCTGGTCACCGGCACCAATGTTGTCAATTTTATCTTCATATCCATTGCCCGCACGAGCCTCGTAAGATTTATTGACACCTTGAGCTATATTGGGAGACTGTCTGCCCAATGATGTAATAACGCCACATGTTTCATAATCAAAACCATATTTTGCTCTCGTATAACCAATATTTTTTATTGTTTCTCTTACTATATCCGGAATTTCAACATAAGTGTTCGTTGTTATTTCTCCGGCAACTATCACGATCCCGGTTTTTAATAGAGTTTCAACTGCTACTCTGCAGTCAGGATCCTCTGATATTATAGAATCAAGTATTGCATCTGATATTTGATCTGCCATCTTATCAGGATGACCCTCGGTTACAGATTCTGAAGTAAACACGTAATTATTCTTATTTGTCATAAAAACCTCCTAAAATTTCATCAAAAATTTGACGTGCTATTATTCTTTTACTATTTTTTTTCAATTTTTTAGAATTTCCGTTTTTGCCAATTAAAAATACTTCATTGAAATTACTCTCAAAACCAATATCACTTCTTGATATATCATTTAGCACTATCATATCTATATTCTTATCAGATATTTTAGATTTTGAATTTTCAATTTTCTCGCCACTTTCAGCAGAAAAACCTACCAGAATCTGATTTTTATTCTTAAGCTCAGAAAGCATTTTTAATATATTAACATTCTCTTTAAATTTTAATTTTGATATTATATCATCATTTTTCTTTAACTTATAATTAAACTTATTTTCGGGTATTATATCACTGATAGCTGCTGCCATTATAGTAATGTCTGACTGCCCGAACCGTTTCAATACCTCTTCTTTCATTCCGGATGTATCCTCAACTGTTATTGTTTCAACACCATAAGGCTTTGCCAAGTTTTTGCTTGTTGTTATTAAGGTTATACTTCGAGCTCCTCTAAAATATGCTTCTTCGGCAAGCTCATAGCCCATTTTTCCACTGGATCTGTTTGAAATAAATCTTACACTGTCTATATACTCCCTTGTACCACCTGAAGTTATAATTATTTTCTTGTCTGATAAATCATTTGAATATTTTATCAACATGCTTGCTTTTTCAATTATAGTATCCTCATTTGCAAGTTTTCCCATGCCTTCTTCTCCACAGGCAAGATTTCCTTTTGCTGGTCCTGCAAAAAAATATTTCCCGGTTTTTTCAAGTTTTTCGATATTTTCCTGGATAGTTTGGTTTAGATACATTGATTCATTCATTGCTGGCGCAATAATCACAGGGCAATAAGATGCAATTACCGCAGTCGTAAGAAAATTATCACAAATTCCGTATGCAAGTTTGGAAATTGTATTTGCGGTTGCAGGGGCGATAATTATTAAATCTATGCTGTGTGATAATGAGATATGTTGAATTTTTTCTTCATTTATGAACTGTTCAACAATAGTTTTATTTTCACTTATGGCACTAAAAGTTATAGGATTAATGAAATATAAAGCATTAGGACTCATCACCGGGTAAACAACTGCGCCTGATTTTACCAATTTACTGCATATACCAGCAGCTTTGTATGCTGCAATTGATCCTGTAATTCCTAAAATGATTTTCTTTTTATTTAATAATGAAGAAATGGAAGGATCCATTTTAATTCCTATTTAATTCCATCTTTAACTCTGATAAAGCTTACTTTTTTTTCTTTCAGTTCGGCAATTGCTATTTCCAGTGG
>JAMCVO010000358.1 GCA_023475715.1 Actinomycetota bacterium | reverse complement strand
ATATGATATTACCGATTTTTTTGTTAAATTAGGTAAAACGGTTGATGACTTATTTTCTTATGAAAAACTTTTTTATAGTTGGCATGATCGTTTTACGCCAATTTGTGCTAAAGATTTAGTAGAAAAAGAATCCAAGCCATTTCCATATCTTATTGATAAATTAATCCCAGAGAATGCCATAACCGCGCTAACAGCCGATACCGGACAAGGTAAATCATTAATATCATATATTTTTATAAAAAGCTTATTATCTGGTAAAGATTTATTTGGTACATTCAAAGTAAAAAAGACCAAAGTCTTAATTATTGATCAAGAAATGGACGAAGATCTTATTATTGGACGTGTTAAATCTATTTTTGACGATGGTGACAATTTAAATAATCTTAATATCATTTATGAACAATCAATATCTATTGATGATGAAGTAAGTTTTAGTTGGTTAATTGATTACATTAACAAAGAACAATTTGGTTTTGTTATATTTGACACTCTAACTATGATTCATAATGCTAAAGAAAATGATAGTATGGAAATGAAAAAAATTAATCAATTAATGTTGGAATTAATTGCTAAGACAAAAACTACTATAATGTTTTTACATCATCATCGTAAATCTTTTAATGGTGATAAGACTGATACATCATCTTCTCGTGGTAGCACAGAAATTATTGCCAAAGCGGCTAGTCATTTACAGATTGAATCTCATCAATTTACTGATGATGATGGTTGTATTATTAATGAAGTTAAATTGAGTCAAGCTAAAGCTAGACGTCCTGAAAGGATTAATAAAATTGGCTTTAATATAAAATATCAAAACAATAAAACTAGTGTTGAATATATGGGAGAAATAAATGAAGATTTAAAAAAAGTTGATGAAATAAAAAAAGAGATTGCTGATGTCTTTACCATTGATAATTCTCCAAGAACATTTGAGGCCATAAATTTAGTTTTAACTGGAAGGAATTTAAAATATAGCGAAAGAAATATCAGGCAGGCTTTAAGAGAAATGACCAATAATGGTGAATTATTAGGGCGCAAGAAAAAACAAATGGTAGAAGATGGACTTTTAACCGATGATAATAATGGCACAAGTAATAGAAGTATATTTTATACATTAAATCAATAAAATTATGGAAAAAATCATTCAAATTTTAGCTGTTCCACCACACAAAGATTGTGATGCAGTTGAGCCAGATGTTTTTTGTTTAACTAATTATGGTAATTTTTGGGTATATTTTAAAGATCCAACATACAGAAAAATGGCTTGGAAAAAAATTGAATTGCCTAATGAATTAAATTTAAACATTAACTCTTGACAAGGTTTTCAATCCATAGTAAACTGTTGATATGTTAACCTTTAATAAAAAATGTCCACGATGCCACAATGAAGCGATCTGTTATACCGAAGATGGCCGTAATCGATTGTTTTGTCCGGCTTGTGGCAATAATCAATTATTAATCGAAACTTATGAATCCACTAAAAAAACTACACCAAGAAATGACAATTCAGCAAATGTCTGAATTGACTGGTCTGCATGTTAATACCTTATCGGATATTATGAGATTTAAAGAAAAAAATATCCTGCAAATGAGGCTGGAAACAATCTTATTATTACGGGATAAACTTAACGTAGACATGTTAGAAGTCGTCAAAAATTATTCGTTTGAGTCGGCAAACGATTAATCATATACTAATAACTAATACCTAAAAACTATGTCAAAAGACACTAAAAAACAATCAGAAGAAAACCCATTCGGCGGTGATTTTAAAGAATCACAAGCTGGAGCATTCATTAAATGGGAAAAAGTAGGTCAGACTTTTAAAGGAATTTATAAGGACTCCTACGAATTAGAGAACAGTTTAACTGGATCAATGCAAAAGATTTATGTTTTTCAAGGTGAAGACGGCAGTGACTATCGTATTGGATCAAGAGGACTAGCATTTGATAATCAATTAAAGGGTGCAGTCTATGGGCAACACGTTGCTTTCTTATTTGCCGATGAAATTGAATCCAAGAAAAAAGGTAATAATGCCTTTAAATTAATTAAAGTTTATTTAGGCCCATTAGAGAAAGATTGGATAACTTATGAGCCAGTGGGCGAAATAAACGCTGAGGATATACTCAAATAAATTATTCCCTGCCGACTCAGGGGATTTTTAATACTATGGAAAAAATTATAATTACCGAAGAAATAAAAAACGAAACCTCTATCATGGTAAAAAACGCTGAGGACTTTACAATCACCTCGGAATTGGAATTAAACCAGGGATCAGTTATCCTGTCGCAGATCAGAAAAGCAGAAAATAATATTACCGCCAAAAAAGAGGCTATCACCAAACCATTAAATGAGGCGTTAAAAAATGCTAGGGCATTATTTAAGCCGTTTGAGGAACAATTAAAAAATGCAACTGATATTATGAAAATAAAAATCATCTCTTATCAGGAAAAATTAATTAAAGAGGCCTCGGAAAAAAGAAAAAATCTTTTGGATAATATCGATCCGTTCGACACCTCGGATAAAACCTTGTCCTCATTAAAAGACACTGAGGTATCCAATCAATTAGCCGGCGGTGTTGGTTTCCGCTCGCAGCGACAAGTTGTCATTACTGACGAGAAATTAGTCCCTAAGGAATATTTTATTATCGACATGGTAAGACTCAACAAAGACGTTTTAGCCGGCAAGAAAGTTCCCGGCACGGAAATAAAGGTAATTAAAAATATTGCCATCAAAAATGCTTTATAGTCATCAACAAAAAATTATTGAGCTAAATCCACATAGATTTTTACTTGCTCATGCCACAGGGACCGGAAAAACCATTACTGCCATCCGATTGGCGGAAAAGAATAGCGACAATGCCTTAGTAATCTGCCCCAAGTCTATAAAAAAACAATGGCAAGAGCAGATTAAACGCTTTGGTGAAAAAAAGATTAAATGGCAGATACTTAGTAAAGAAGAGTTTAGAAAGCTGTGGAAGAATTTAGAACGTTATGATTGCATTATCTATGATGAATTTCATTTCTTTGCTAATGCTACCTCCCAACTTCATCGCGCGGCTTACAATTATTCCAAACGCCATAATCCAACTTATATTTATGGCCTGACCGCCACGCCTTATCTTTCATCAATGATGAATCTATATGCCGAGGAAAGATTATTAGGGCGTAAACCAAGCTGGCATGAATATCAATTAAAATATTTTCAGCAAGTTAGAATGGGCAGCCGATTGATTCCATTACAAAAACCACACTTAGAAAAAGAAGCGGCATCAATTATTAAAAAAATGGGTGATGTAGTAAAACTCGATGATTGTATTGACTTGCCGGAACAAATATTTGAAACGGAATATTTCGATCTTACTAAAGAACAATACAAAGCTATTAAGGAATTAAACGAAATAGTTCCCATTGTTAAGTGGACGAAAACACATCAACTTTGTGGAGGATCGTTAAAAGGTGATGGCTATACCAAAGATACATATTTTGAAAATAATAAAATCCCTAGACTGTTAGAGATATGTCAGCAGCATGATAGAATCGTCATTGTTTGCCGCTACAATCTCGAGGTAGACCGTATATATGAAGCTATAACGCAAAATTTGCCCCACCAAGCGGTTAAAATCACTGGAAAGGTAAAAGATAGGCATGAAGAGCTTGTACGGGCAAATAACGCGGAAAAAAGCATTATAATCGTTAATGCTGCCTGTTCCTGTGGTTGGGAAGCCCCAGATTTTGGATTAATGGTATTTTATAGCTATGATTTTTCTTTGGTTAATTACTTGCAGATGATCGGCCTTACTCTGCTAT
>JAMCVO010000508.1 GCA_023475715.1 Actinomycetota bacterium | reverse complement strand
TTTTTTGGCCCCTTTACAAATTTTATGGAAGTACAGTTCACCTTCTGGCTGATAGTTTCATTGATGATAACCTATGTTAAGATCAATCAAGAAAGCAGCGGACCTGGCCCGCAAACAAATGCAGGAACCGGAGAGATTTTAAAAGATGATAAGAACCAAAACAGGGCAAGCAAGGGCATTAGCAGGTATTTGCCGCTATCCCTTAATGATAAGTTAAACTTCAGTCTCGGGCAAAAGATAAGCCTGACAATAATTGTTTTGATATTTATCGGAAGCTTACTTGCAAGTTCTCTTACAGGCCTGTCAATTACTGTAACACAAGATGAAGAAAACTGGTCAAATAATTATGGATTTTCCAGTGTGGAAAAAATACAGGATAAAAAATATAGATGGACGCTGGCGGATGCAAGCGAAGTGCTGGATAAAGAAGGCACTGAGTTAATAATACCTGTCCAGGATGGTTATCCCGGTGTAATTAAAGAACCTCTTGTTATTAAATTCTATATTGATAATTTGCTTATTAAAAAAATAAAGGTAGAAGATGATTCATGGTATAATGTAGACCTGAAAATACCAAAATTTACAAATAAAAGATTTACTTTGACGATAGTAAACAGCAGAACCTGGGTGCCCAAGGAATTGGGTTTAAACAATGACACCAGGGAGCTTGGAGTAAAAGTCGGTGAATATAAATTTATAAGATAATTTATTTATGGCACATATACCCGTCAACATTTCTGATAATAAAAAAATATTAAGTATGGGTGGTAAGGTTTTTTTTGGATTCTTACTGGTCTTAAACGATATAATATTTTCTGCCCTATCCTGCTTCCTGGCTTATTATTTGAGATTCTTTACTAAAATTTTCGGCAAAAGCAAACCAACTTACCTTGTAGATAATAAATATATCTTTTATTTTTTGATATTTATTGGCGCAGTTGTTCTGGCAGCATTGCTTTTAAGGCTGTATTTTTGGAACTCGATTAATAAAGAGCCGACATATTACCTGAAGTTAATAGTTCCGCCTATATTGGCGATAATTATTATGGTCAGCTTTGGCAGAATCTATGAAAGGTTTCCTTTTTCAAAATTATTGATCGCCAGTTTGTTTGTGATGAGTCTGATCTTTCTTTTTTTTAGCAGATTATTATTTGGAATAATAATAAAAGCAGTACTCAACAGAAATGGTTATTATACCGGCGGGATGCTCGCCGGTATAAGTGAAAATATAGAAGCACTAGGAGAATTGAGCAGATTCAAAAAGAAATTAATTTACGGAGTCATTTTACTGATAACAGATATTTTATCTTTGGGGCTGGCATTTTATCTGTCCTATTATCTAAGGTTCAGGGCAGGTATTATGGCTGAGGTGCTTGAAACTTTTATTTTTGAAGAAAATTATATTTTGTATTCGGTAATTTTCATATCGTCTGCATTATTTATTTTCTTTCTTTACAACTTATACGATCGTGACAAGATTTATAGAGGCTCGGGTTATTATTCAAAGATATTGAGAGTGGTCATAATCAATATAATAATAATAATTCTGGCGGGCTATATTTTCAACTTGTTTACGTTTTCAAGAAAATGGATTCTTCTCTTATTCTTATTAAGTGTGGTTCTATTGTTCTTAAGCAGATTCATGGTGGAATTTGCAGCTCAAAAAATGTCTAAAAAGCTAGACTGGATCACTAAAACTTTAATTATCGGAATTGGTGAAAATGCAAAAAGGATTGAGGACAGTCTCAGCAAATATTCATATGAAGCGGATACAATTGCAGGTCATGTTGATAAAAAACAGAGAATTTTAAAAAGTGATGAATATACCAAAAGCTTTACAATTCTGGGTGATCTTGAAAATTTAAGGGAAATAATTTGTAAAAATAATATCCAGAGAGTTATTATTTCAAGTCCCGAATTTAAGTATTTTGAGATTCTTCAGATACTGGAAGATTTGAAAAGGCTTGATGTTACAGTTCTTATCTTTCCTGGTTTTTTTGAATTCTCACTGCGCAGGCTAAGTATCCGTGAAATCGGCGGAGTTCCTCTTATGCAGGTTTCAAATATCGGATTTTTTGGTTTTAACTTATTTTTAAAAAATCTGATTGATTACTCGCTTGGCGGCATATTCTTTATCTTTTTTATACCGGTTTATTTGATAACTGCAATTTTAATTAAACTTGATTCAAAAGGTCCGGTTTTCTTTAAGCAGAAAAGACTGACTAAAGACTGCAAAGAATTTTACATGTATAAATTCAGAACCATGTATGTTGATGCCGAAGAGAAGTTAAAGGATTTAATGAAGTATAATGAGGCAGACGGACCTATGTTTAAGATAAAAAATGATCCTAGAATAACAAAGGTGGGCCGGTTCCTGCGAAAATTTTCAATTGATGAAATACCGCAGATTATAAATGTATTAAGAGGGGAACTTAGCATAGTGGGACCAAGGGCACTTCCGACATATGAAATAGATAAATCAAATGAGTGGGAAATGAAACGCCTCAATGTTAAGCAGGGCATTACAGGATTATGGCAGATAAGCGGCAGAAGCGATCTGTCGTTTGAAGAAATGGCTCGTCTGGACCTGTATTATATTCAGAATTGGTCAATTGAAATGGATATAAAGATAATTTTAAGGACCATACCTGCAGTACTTTTTGGAAAGGGTGCGTATTGATATCAAATTTTAAAAAATTGTTTGCATACAGGGAGCTTCTTTTTACCCTTACAAAAAAAGAGCTTAAAGTTAAATACAGGGGTTCGGTACTTGGATTTTTCTGGTCACTTCTAAACCCCATACTTATAATGCTTGTATATTCCTTCGTTTTTTCAATTGTGCTCAGACAGGGGATAAAAGAATTTGCTATTTTTCTGATATGCGCCCTTCTGCCATTTAACTTTTTTTCAAATTCTGTAAACTATGGAGCCGGAAGCATAATCAGCAATGCCAACCTGGTTAAAAAGATTTATTTTCCAAAAGAAATAATCCCGCTCTCAATAGTATTTGCAAATCTTATCAATTTTTTCCTTGAACTTGTTGTTTTATTCGTTGTCCTGTCAATATTTGGTTATAAATTCTACATGTATTTATACATTCTGCCTGTCCTTATCCTGGTTCAGATTTTTTTGGTGGCAGGTTTTTCACTGTTGGTTTCTTCTTTGAATGTTTTTTTCAGGGATCTGCAGCATTTGATAAGCATTATCATGATGGTGTGGTTTTTTGCTACTCCGATCATTTATCCATTGAATATGGTTCCGGAAAAGTTCAGGTTCATATTACAGATAAATCCAATGGCGGTTTTTGCCACTTATTACAGGGATATTTTTTATTATATCAAATATCCTGAAGGTCTTTACTTTCCTTCGATTTATATAATTTTGATATGTCTTGGCATAACTTTTGGGATTTTCTTTCTGGGCTATTTTATTTTTAAAAAGCTTGAGCCAAGATTTGCAGAAGAGGTTTAGAATGCCGAAAATATCCAATAAATTAAATAAGAATAAAATAAATAATTTAAATAATGCTGCCGTTGAAGTAAAAAATGTTACAAAACATTATCTCATAAGGCATCAGAAGAACCCCAGCCTAAAAGATGCAATACTTCGCCGTAAAGATATGTTTGAGGAATTCCTGGCTCTGGATGATGTTTCTTTTACAGTAAATCATAGTGAAACTTTTGGCATAATTGGTCCGAATGGATCAGGCAAGAGCACGCTTCTTAAACTGGTGGCAAAGGTTCTTCAACCAAGCAAGGGTGAAATAATAGTCAATGGAACCGTATCTGCTCTGCTGGAGCTTGGCGCCGGATTTCATTTTGATCTAACAG
>JAMCVO010000659.1 GCA_023475715.1 Actinomycetota bacterium | reverse complement strand
TGTGATACCTGAAGACATAATAAATAAGCAGGGATTTCTGACTGCAAAGGAAAAAAAGCTGATTCAGAAACATGCTGAAGCGGGTTATAGAATTGCAGAGATTTTATTTTTATGGAACATTTATTATTTATATCAAATTATATGTCCCCTTGATATAGGCCTGATTAATGATTGCTGCCATCAACTTCTTAAAACTTTTTCACCGCCAAGTTACTGCCCAGGACTGGGTGAATTTAAAAAGCATCTTAAATTATTAATCAAATTTAGAGCACTAAACTTAAAAAATAGCAGATAGTTGAGAACATAAAAGAAGGAATTTTAGTTTTAAATCAGGATTTGAAACTGATTTTTGCAAATAATGAGTTTCTGAAAATATCTTCCTACATGTTTGAAGATATTGCCGGAAAATCATTCTTTGATATCTTTGGAAAGAAAAATAACCTTCAATGGAAAAAAATCATCCGGGATATTAAAAGATCACATAATATTGTAGCTGAATTTTCAATTAATCTTAAAGATAAAGCAATTTGTCCTGTAAGGATATCAATTTCTTCTCTTGAAGATGACAAGGGGAGTTTTAACGGAGCGGTTATATTAATATGGGATATCAGCAAGGAAAAAAAATATGAAGAAAAAATAAAATATCTTGGATTTCACGACATTTTGACAGGATTATATAACAGAGCATATTTTGATGAGGAACTTAAAAGACTTGATAATGACAGGCATTATCCTTTAAGCATAATTATGGGAGATTTGAACGGATTTAAACTCATAAACGATGTTTTTGGTCATTCGAAAGGCGATGAAATGCTTAAGCAGATGGCTGTCATCTTAAAAAAATCCTGCAGAAAAAGTGACATAGTTGCAAGATATGGGGGAGACGAGTTTGTGATTCTGCTTCCTAAAGCTGATGAAAAAGTTCTGGAAAATGTTACGGAAAGAATAAAAAAAGCCTGCTGGGAACTGAATACAAATAATTCATTCATTACTATTTCAATTGGAACAGCAACAAAATTTGGTAATGATATTGAGATGGGTGCTTTGCTTATGGAAGCTGAAAGCGCAATGTATAACAAAAAAATAGATGAAAGCAAGGAAGCAAAAAGTTTAATATTTAACTACTTGAAAAAAAATTATCAGGAAAGAAGAAAAAAAATAAAGGAAGACTTAAACAGAAAGCTGTTGATTGCAGACAGGCTTGGAAAATCTCTTGGTTTAAGCAATAAAAGTTTGACTGAGCTTAATCTTCTTATTAAACTCCACGATATTGGAATGATTGTGATACCTGAAGACATAATAAATAAGCAGGGATTTCTGACTGCAAAGGAAAAAAAGCTGATTCAGAAACATGCTGAAGCGGGTTATAGAATTGCAGAATCTACAAACAATATGGCCGCTATAGCAGACTACATCCTTCATCATCATGAAAACTGGGACGGATCAGGGTATCCCAAAGGACTGAAGGGTGAAGAAATACCTCTTCTTTCACGCGTGGCGGCAGTAATAAATGCCTATGACGCAATGGTAAGCGGAAGGCCTTACAGGAAAGCATTACCGGAGCAGGAAATAGTAAAAGAACTTGAGAAATCTAAAGGCAAGCAATTTGACCCGTATCTTGTTGACTGCATTCTGCATTATTTAAACTTCTAATTTTTTTTAAAACATTTCAGGATTTACACAGGATTTCCAAATTTTATTTGATATAATTTAATTATTGAATGTAATTACTATTATTTTAATAGAAATAGTAGTAAATTTTATATGATTACAGTATTTAAAAATTATGATATATAAATATAATAATTAAGATTATTAAGATATTGTTACAAAATTGATTACAAGAAGGGTTCCTGATGAAAAGAATATATTTGGATTATGCGGCCACGACTCCCGCAGATCCTGAAGTAATAAAAGAAATGCTTCCTTACTTTAATGAGGTATTTGGAAATCCGTCAAGTCTTCATTATTTTGGAAGACAGGCATGCAACGCCGTAGAAAAATCAAGAATGCTTGCAGCAGAATTTATAGGTGCAAAGCCGGAAGAAATGAGTTTTACAAGCGGAGGAACCGAAAGCGATAATTTTGCCTTAAAAGGTGCTGCCTGGGCAAATTTCAACAAAGGAAAACATATAATTACTTCCAATATCGAACATCATGCTGTTTTTGAATCATGCGTTTTTCTTGAAAAAAATGGTTTTAAAGTAAGTTATCTTCCGGTAGGATCTAATGGAATCATAGACCCTGATGAAGTTAAAAAAACAATAACCAGGGACACAATTTTAATTAGTATAATGCATGCAAATAATGAAATAGGAACCATACAGCCCATAAGAGAGATAGGACGTGCTGCCAGGGAACATAATGTTTATTTCCATATCGATGCTGTTCAATCATTCGGACATATTCCCATAAATGTTGATGATCTGAATATAGACATGTTAAGCGCATCTGCTCATAAATTGTATGGACCAAAAGGTGTCGGGCTGCTTTATGTAAGAAAAGGTACCAGGCTGCAGCCCTTTATGAATGGCGGCAGCCAGGAGAGAAAGTTGAGAGCTTCAACCCATAATGTTCCGGGTATCGTAGGTTTTGGCAAAGCAATCGAACTGGCTTCAAAAAACATGGCCTGGGAATCGGAATTCATAACCAGGCTTCGGGATAAATTGATTAACGGTGTTTTAAATAATATTGATAATTCAAAATTAAATGGTGACAGTCTGTACAGACTTCCCAATAATGCTAATTTCTCAATAAAATTTGTTGAAGGAGAAGGTATTATTCTGGGCCTTGACCTTGAAGGAATTGCGGTGTCATCAGGTTCCGCATGCACTTCGGGAAGTCTTGAGCCATCTCATGTTCTTAAGGCAATAGGCAGGACTGCGGATCTTGCTCATGGATCGATACGTCTTACACTTGGAAAGTATAATACTGAGGAAGAAATTGATTATACTCTGGAAAAATTGGGCGCAATTGTTAAAAAACTCAGGAAAATGTCGCCCTTATTTAGATAGGTAAAATGGTTTCTGACAGCATTCCAAATTCAAATAAAAAAGTGATGGTTGCAATGAGCGGAGGAGTTGACTCTTCTGTTGCAGCATATCTTCTGACAAGACAAGGCTGTGAAGTCTCCGGAGTCACGATGTGTCTGGGTATTAAGACAATTTCAGACAGTGAGCCGAAATGCTGCGGAGAGGACTCAATAAATGATGCAAGAGATGTGTGCAGGAAGCTTGGTATATCTCATCATGTCTTCGATTTTTCAGAAGAGATGAAAAATAAAGTCATAAATAAATTTATCAGTTCTTATGTGAATGGCAAAACTCCTAATCCGTGTATTGACTGTAACAGGTATCTGAAATTCGGGCTGCTTTTAGATAAGTCTGTCAGTTTGGGATTTGATTATCTTGCTACAGGGCATTATGCATCAATAGAAAATATTAATGGCAGTTATTTTTTAAAAAAATCTTCCGATAAAACCAAAGATCAGACTTATTTTCTTTATTCGATAAAAAAAGAAAGTCTTCCCGGAATAATTTTTCCGCTTGCGGATTATAATAAAATTCAGGTCAGGGAAATAGCAAAAAAAATTGATTTGCCTGTTGCACATAAGAAAGAAAGCCAGGAAGTTTGTTTTGTTGATAAAAAAGAATATAAAGAATTTTTCAAAAAAAATGCGGACATAAAAGATATAAAACCCGGAAATATTCTGGATACTGGTGGAAAAATTATCGGAAAGCATCAGGGTATTGCTTTTTTTACTGTCGGGCAAAGAAAAGGATTTGGAATCAGTGCTCCAAATCCGCTTTATGTAATTAAAATAGATCCGCAAA
>JAMCVO010000717.1 GCA_023475715.1 Actinomycetota bacterium | reverse complement strand
GTATAATAAGGTATTTATTGAACTGTACGATGATATTTATTTGTTGATCATGGAGTTTGTTTTAGGGGTAAAAAATTATAAAAATGAATACAAAAAATCTCTTAGCGATCATGAAAAAATTTATAAAAGCATACTTAAAAGAGACAAGAATTCCGCTAAAGAATACATGAAAGAACATATAGAATGGTTAATGAAGATTATTTCTGAATCTGAGAATTAATCTTAATAATCAATGGTATTTTACTTGGCAGGGATAAGGATTCAGAAAATCCTGGATAAATTCTATTTCAATATTAATTACTGTTAAGGAAATTGATAATTAAATCTTTAAGAATTTGTGCATTTTCAGGCTCATTTTCAAAAATAAATGTTCCATGTTCCTTGCTGTTTTCTATAATCTCTATTGCTTTAGGCTCCACGGCATTTTCATATAACCTGTTTGCACTCTCTGCATGGTAATCATCCCCTTTGGCACTAATAAAAATTTTAGGCATTTTTAACTTTGATACTACGGAAAGAGCATCAAAATCATTACCCATTTTATCTGGAGATGCAAGTGATACTACACCGCTTATAGCAGTGTCTTCTGCAGCTACTACAATGCTTACCGTTCCACCCATGCTGGCACCAACAAGAAATAATTTTTCGTAATCATACTGTCTGACAAAAGATATCGCTGCTTTTATATCCTTATCTATATTTGGAATATCCTCTTTGTCACCTTTTGATTTACCATATCCCCTGAAATCAAATGTAAGTGCTGTATAGCCCTTTTGGGCCAAATCCCGGGCAAAATCAAACCAGCTTGTTTGATCAGTCGGGTACATATGGGATAAAATTACCCATTTTTTACCCTGTCCGAAAACATTACCATTTAGCTCAATACCGTCTTCTGTCAGGAAAGTTACTTCACCGTTTTTAATTGTTTCCGTAACTTCCTCTGTTGTTTCAGCTTCTGTAACTGCCGATGTTTGGTCTGCAGTCAACGTCTCATCTTTTACGGCTGTTGTTTCCTGCTGTGTTTCACTTGATGAACTCCCAGCCTCTACTGTTGTTTCCATTTCACCTTTAGAAATATCGGTCTTACTGTTACAAGACAGCAAACTAATACTAACAATAACTAGCACAATTACTATAAAAGCAGCGGTTATTTTAGGCATCTTATTAAGCATTTTCTCTCCCTTTACTCAAAGATATTTTTAATAAAACATAATAATACTTCGAGTTTTACATGTAAAGCGCGTAAGCCACCCATCCCTAAGAACTAAAAAAATTCAAGGACACAAAAATGATTTTGAATCCGGCATTAATATGGATTTTCGTATTGTCTGGCAATATGTTGAAAATAAAATCTACATTAAGGCTATTGGTAAACATGATAATATTTTTTAGACTTTATAATACAAACTAATTTTATGTTAGGTTATTTTTAAATGGATTTAGCTAAAATAAAAGAAAAAATAAAAAAAACGCTCAGGGCAGTAATGTTTGGCGCTGCAATTGGATTTGGTTTAGCAAAGCCAAAAGAACCTGATGTAAAAGAGAGGATTATAAATGAGGAAGAAAAGTGAGAGGATATAGCTTTTATTTCATACAAAAATATATTTCTTCATCGGCAATCAGTCCCAGATACTCTATTTTCTCAGGACTGAAACTTTTAACAAAATCATCTATCTTAATTTTAAAGCCCACGCTCTCGAGCAGTTGCTTATAATCTTTTCCATAACCTCTCACATGGTCCTCTTTCCCATAAGCTCTGAATCTTTCTTCTTCAGATTGAGCTGAAGGGTTCGTAAAAGTTTTTTCAGCAATTATCGGAACCTGAATTATAGCCCAGCCTCCGGGTTTTAAAACTCTGTATAATTCACTTAATGCTTTCCTGTCGTTTTCAATATGTTCCAGGACATGGCTGGATAGTATAACGTCAAAAGTATCCGCATCAAAAGCAATATCCGTAAGATCAATTTTTATCATAGCGCCAATCCGTCCAGGATCAATATCACTGCTTAAATAATCAACATACTTGCTGGTTGCAAATTTTTCGGTGAGTATAAGTTCGGGCGCCGTATGAAGCATCTTTTTTCTTGGGGGGTCGAATAAATTTGTTTTCTGCTTGATATAAAGGTAAATGAGCCTGTATCTTTCAATTGAACCGCAAACAGGACACTTTGCGTTTTGCCTGGTCACAAATGGGCTGTCTTTTGAAAAGGCTGGGAAAGTAACAGGCAGAAAGCATTTGAGATGGCTATT
Source organism: Actinomycetota bacterium (assembly GCA_023475715.1). The sequence continues at coordinate 16,567 of JAMCVO010000717.1, read as the reverse complement.
ACAAATAGGACAGTATCTTTTCCTGCCCCTATATCCGGGGAGCCGCACTAGCTTTCGGGCAGCCATGCGATATTTAAGAGGTATAACAGCCATTAATTTATTTCGTCTTATCTTCATGATTTGTAGTACTTTACGGTCACACTTTGAGAAAAATTTTCTTTTTGTACAGAAAATAAAGAAAAAGCCATTTTACTGCAACCATGCAGGCCCAGAAGAAAGCTTCTTTAAAATCTCCCAAGCGATCAACAAAACCGTGAATGAAGATATCGACAAGAATACCGAAATCAAAAAGTGCCTGCACGACATATATCGTGATTGCATTCATCCCTATGGCGATGAAAGGAAAGGCCCACTTCCTGTATCCTTTATAATCAATCAGCCAATAAAAGAGGCCCAATAAAAGCAGACTGAAACCTCCGGCAAATAAAACATAGGAACTCGTCCAGAGAGTTTTATTTACAGGAAAATTAAAATTCCATGCAATTCCCAGAATTAGTGATGAAGCTCCGCTAATGAATATCCATTTTATTTTAAAAATCTGTGTTTTATCTGCTTTCAGCAAAAGGCCTGTTAAAACTCCCAGAAGTGTGGTACCCAAAGCGGGTATCGTGCTGAGTAATCCTTCGTTGTCTCCAAACTGATAAAATAAGCGGCCGGGGATTATGAGACGATCAAAATAACCTGCAAGATTGCCTTGAGGTGATAAATTTGCAAAGCCAACACCAGGAACCGGTACAAATTTCATAACTGCCCAATATCCAATCAATAACGTGCCCAATATTATTCCAATTATCATAGGCTGCAATCTAGGAGGTATGTGCAAGGTGATGATAGCCGCAAAGAAGTAGCAGACAGCAATTCGCTGCAAAACACCAGGCCATCGCATGGAAGCAAAATTAAAATCAAGAAGGCCATTTACAAGCAAGCCAAGAAAAAAGAGCACTAGTGTCCTTGTAATTATCCTGGCATATGCACTTTTAAAATTGGTATGAAGATTTCCCTGGCGGTATTTTGCCAGAGAAAAAGGAATAGCAAGACCGACAATAAAAAGAAACAAAGGGAAAATCAGGTCGTAAAAGGCAAATCCATTCCATGATACGTGGTCAAATTCCTGCGCCAGGCGTAAAGTCCAGTTTGTTTTATTTAAGGTCAGCAGTGCAATTGCAAGCTCGGAAGCTCCCATAATCCACAGCATATCAAATCCTCTTAATGCATCTATTGACAGTATCCTTCCGGGAGAATGAAGTTTTCCAGCCTCAATTGGCTCAGGTTGTTGCTGATTTCTGTTTATGGCAGAGCTTCCGGCTATTTCAAAAACTAATCCATCGGTGGAAATTCCTTTTTTTATAAAATATTTCTTTGTAAATTTTCCGATTAACAGTCTGCTGAAAAATATCAGTAAAGTGCTAAGGATGAATAATGTAAGTATCCATAGTCTTGAAAAAGGAAATCCTGCATAAGCGCGTCCAAAAATTAAAGTAATGACAAGGCCCAAGACAGGAGTAATTGCAACCTTTAAGTAGTAATTTGTTTTTTTATAAAGGTTGTCCCAGAAATAAAGTCTGAAGGCCAGGGAGATAAGGACTACAGCGGATATAAAAACTATTGAGTAAAGAATATAGTTATTGTCAATTAAATATGTCGGTTTGCCGGTGCCAAAAAATTTAGTGAAAAATCTTAAATAATATGCCAGAAAACAGCTTAATGCCGAAAGAACCAGGTCATTTACCAGTAATTCAAAGCTATAATAAATTTTATTCTTATTTTTAAAGCTGGTTTCTGAATTATTCATACTGGATTATCCATATAATTTAATTATTTTAGATAATGTTTTATTATACTGATAAAAATAGTAATGAACAAATGTTGTAAATACTGTAAAATTAGTAGTAATTTTTTTAAAAGTAACTTAATTTTAACAAAACAGGAAAATGAATTTTATAGTATTGGTAAAACAGGTACCTGATGTAACAAATATTCCTTTTGATGCATGGGGCAAAGAAAAAGGAACATTAAAAAGGGGCATGCTTGATAATGTTACAAATCCTCTTGATCTCAATGCTTTAGCTTTTGCTTATAGGGTAAGAGAACAGTTAGGCAGCAAAGATTCTAAAGTACTATGTATTACCATGGGTCCCGGCCAGGCAAGAGACGTATTGGTTGATTGTCTTTCCAGAGGCGCTGATGAAGCAATTCTTTTGACAGACAGGGATTTTGCCGGAGCAGATACTGCTGCTACATCATATGCATTGGCCCAGGCTATAAAAAAAATTGAAAAAGATATTTTCAAAAATAGGGATTATTTGATATTTGCAGGAATGCAGTCTGTGGATGGCGATACAGCACAAGTGCCTCCTCAGGTTGCTGAGGAGCTAAACATATGTCATATTGCCTATTCTCACACTTTTGAAGTTGATAAGGAACTTTTGATAAAACGAATAGGTCCCCATGGGATGAAAATCCTTAAGTAACGGATGCTCTATAAGGGAATATCCGGTTTTAATTACAGTTACAGGCTGCATAGCGCCGCTTTACAGATCTTTCCATAGAACAAGAAAAGCGCAGGAAAGCAGTATAACTGTTTGGGGAGCACAGGATATAGGTGCAGAAAAAAATAGAATCGGCCTTAAAGGTTCAAAGACACAGGTTTATAAAATATTTTCTCCAAGCGAGCAAAGAAGCAGGAGATGCATCTTCCCGGAAAGCATAGGACAATTAATCGAACTGGTAGAGAAAAATTACCAGAATATTTCCAATGAGGAATCCTTAAAATCAGCAGAATTATATGACCTTGGTGATAAGAAACCATCATATTCCGGAGAAGTATGGGTATATGCGGAAAATGTAAATGGCGGTGTCACACCGGTTTCACTGGAGCTAATCGCTAAAGCAAAAGAGCTTTCAGCCGGTTTAAAAGAAAAAACAGGTGTGGTTTTAATAGGAAACAATTTGGGAGATTTATCCAAAAAATTAATCAACCATGGTGCTGACAAAATATATATTATAGAGCATCCGTTACTTAAGGATTTTCATCCCATTCCATTTAAGAAAACGGTATCTTTTCTGGTTAAAAAATATTCTCCTCAAATATTATTGTTCGGAGCTACTCCGTTGGGAAGAGAACTTGCACCAAGAGTAGCATATAATATAGGCTGCGGTCTTACTGCTGATTGTACAAATCTGGAAATTGACGATTATCAGTTGGGCAAGGCCAATCTTTTTGCAATTTTAAAGCAAACCAGGCCTGCCCTTGGGGGTAATATTATGGCTACAATAATAAGCAAAGGTTCTGGCATGCAGATGGCGACTGTAAGACCAGGTGTGTTTAAAGCTTTGGGAGAGAATTCCCAAAGAAAGGGAGAAATTATAAGGGATAACATAGATATAACCGATGGTGAAATAAAAACTCTTATAAAGTCGATTGATTATTTCCCGACCAAGAGTATTTTTACCGGAGCAGAGATAATAATATCAGGAGGTGCAGGTTTAGGAAGCAAAATAAACTTTGACAAATATACATATCCGTTGGCTGAAGCATTCGGGAAGTTTCTTGGAGGGAGAACAGAAGTAGGAGCTTCAAGAATGGCCGTAGAATTTGGATTTTTGGGAAGCAGCTGTCAAATAGGCCAAACCGGTCAGACAGTTCAGCCCAGGTTATATGTTGCGCTGGGTATTTCGGGTGCAGTACAACATATTACCGGTATGCAAAATTCCAAAATTATTGTAGCTGTTAATAAAGACTCCGATGCTCAGATATTTAATTATGCAGATTTTGGGATAGTGGGTAATCTGGAAACAATAATTCCCAAAATAATCGAAGCCTTAAACAATAGAATAGAAGCAAAAAGAAAAGAGGCTGCATGAAAGACATAAAAGTATTAATAATCGGGGCGGGCCCTGCCGGGCTGGCCACTGCTATAAGGATCAAACAAAAATTAAATAAAGAAAAGATTAACGAATCAGTGGCAGTAATTGATAAAGCTTTTAGGCCCGGTTATCATAATTTGTCCGGCGCGATTTTTGAGTCTGACTGTCTGGATGAATTGATGCCTGGGTGGAAAGAAGAAAGTGATTCGTTTATCAACGATATGATTGAGATAAAAAGGGATGAAATGTATTTTCTTACGCGGTCTTCTGCAATTAAGATACCACATTTTATTATTCCACCACCTATGCACAGAGAAGGAAATCATGCTATTTCAGTTGGAAAACTTGTAGACTGGCTGAGCAGGAAAGCAGCAGATGCAGGGGTGGAAATTTACTCCGGATTCTCTGCAAAAGATATCCTCATGGATGATAATTGCAGGGTGCTTGGAGTAAAATTAATTGATCTGGGCATAGATAGAACAGGAGGCAAAAAGTCAAATTATCTTCCCGGAGATGCTATTAAAGCCGATATTACTGTTTTTGCCGATGGCTCCAGAGGTTCGCTTTCTTTAAAATTGACAGATTCAATCGGAGGAGGCTTAAATCCACAGATCTATTCTGTAGGGATTAAACAGCTAATAAAATTATCAGATAACAATCTTTTTGGCAGCAACCATTCAATTCATACATTGGGTTTTCCCAACAGAAAGGATGTTTACGGCGGAGGTTTTATTTATAGTATGGGTAATAATCTGATAGCATTGGGTTTAATAATGGGTCTGGATTGGAGATATCAGGATCTGGATCCGCAGCAGGAGCTGGAACAATATAAATCCCATAAGTTTATTTCCAGGTTTATAGAAGGCGGAGAAGTTATTTCAGGTGGAGCAAAAACACTTCCTGAAGGAGGATATTATTCTATTCCTGAACTTGTAACTGACGGTGCCTTGATTGTTGGAGATGCTGCCGGTTTTACCAATACCGAAAAATTAAAAGGTTTACATTATGCGATACGTTCCGGAATATATGCTGCGGATACAATTTTTGAAGCTATTCTGGCTGATGATTATTCAAAAGCAAAATTGCAAAAATACAAGCAGCTTTTAAAAAATAAAGTTTTTGATGAATTATACAAAGCAAGGAATTTCAGACAGAGTTTTAAATCCGGAATCTATTTTGGTATTCCTCTGGCAATAATACAGAATCTAATCCCTTTCAGATTAAAATTGAGAGAAGATTATCTGGGAATGAAAAGAGGAGTTAAACTAAACAGAGAATATATTGGTCTGGATAAAACAAGCTTTGTAAACCTGTCTTCCACAAAGCACATAGAAGATGAATGGCCACATGTCAAGCTTAAGGATAAGGATGTATGCCTTAAATGCTGTACGGAAGAATATGGCAACCCCTGTATTTATTTTTGTCCCGGCGGGGTATACAGTATGATTGGTAAGGAGACAGTGCTTACTCCTTCAAATTGCCTGCATGATTGCTTATGTGTTGTTAAATGCCCTTATCAGAACATAGAGTGGGATCCTCCTGAGGGCGGTGAGGGGCCAAGATACAAAAATATGTGATTTTTATACGGTTAAGACTTTTACAAGGCTTATTTTCTGGAAATTGATTTTACGGTATGAAAAATGTTAATACACCTTCCGATACAACCATGATTATGTCCTCTATACCGTAAATGGTTCCTAGCAAATTATCATATTTTTTTAATTCGACAATGGTATTCTTTTCACTGTAACTACTTTTTTCCGGATCATTCTTTACAATTATACCCGTGACATGCATTATCTTTAAATTATCTGAAATTTTCATTCCCAGCTCATGTCCTGCCTTGTTTATAATTCTTGCAGGACTTTTAAGTTCGGAGATTTTCAATTGAAGCCTGTTAGAACGTTCTTTCTCCAGATAAACCATTTCATTAGTTTCATATATTTTTCTTTCATAATTTATAGATTGAATCTTTAGACCAATATTGAGAAGAATGCCAAAACATATAAATATTGCGATAATTATCAGTATATAAGATACTCCGAATCTGGTTTGCAGAATCTTTTTTTTCTCATAAGTCTCATGTTTTTTTACAAAATACAGCAGCGGGTATGTTTTTCTGTTAAAAAATTCTTTTTCCGCTGATCTTGAATTCATTTAAAAACTACCTTAAAAATTAGATTTAATTAATCTGATAATTTCCAGAATTTTTTTACTTTTCTTTTCTTCCAAGCTTCTGCTGACATTGATCTCAAATCCAGGAATAATTTTATATCTTACTCTTAAATCCCTTGCATATATTTGAGAATCTCCTTTTACTGCTCGTACAGTTCCTTGAATAATATCTTTGATGATGCTTAAATTTAAACCTTTCTCCTGCAATGACCTGATTTTCGACAAATCCGATAAATGACTACTATAGTAAAAACCTCCTCTTCCTCTGCCTGACGGAGGCTCAATTATATTCTTCTGGATATAATACCTGATAGTTCTTCTTGAAAATCCTGTTAAGTTACTTATTTCTTTAATTGTATACTTCTTCACTTTATTGTTGTCCGACCCTTTATATAACACAGGTTTATTATAACACTATACTGTCATAATACAAGTGTCGTAATGTAAAGTGTTTCTTGTTGGCAGGTCAAAAGCATGAAATTTTAACAATTTTATAAAAGTTGATTACTCTTATTTATTTAGAAATGATAAAATAATTTTATAAATTCAAAATTTATGCATGGAGAAGAAATATGAAAAAAACAAAATTTTTTTAACCTTACTATTCATAAAATTTTAGGTTTGTTGAAATGCAAAAAAATTTAGATTGTCTTGAAAATATTCTATCAGATCTTAATTCAATAAGCTGCAAGGCAGCTATATTTTCAATTGTGCATATAAATGAAGTGCAGGATGACATAGAATATTTTCTTTCTAAAGGATTTATTGATAAAAATTTTTACAAGGACGAGCTGGAGCTATATTTTAAATTTGATTGGGAAAAAGTTTATGAAAAAGCAAAATCGGTTTTAATTATATCTATTCCGAGTTTAGCCTCATGTGTTTATTTTAATATAAAAAGAAAAAAGTTAAAAACTGTTATTCCTCCGCATTACATTTATCAAAAGGCAGAAGAAAAAGTAAAAAATATCTTAAACAAAAATCTTCCTTCCGGCAATTATATCGACATAAGAAACATGCTTCCGTTGAAATTGCTTGCTGTAAAAAGTGGAATTGGTAAATATGGGAAAAACAATATTTGCTATATTGAAGGTATGGGAAGCCATCTTAGGCTCATGGGTTTTTATTTAAATATTCAGACAAAAGTTGACTGCTGGAATGATATTTGCATGCTGGAAAGATGCAAGACATGTACAAACTGTATTAAAATTTGCCCTACAAAATGCATATCCAAAGATAGGTTCCTAATAAGAGCAGAAAAGTGCCTTACATATTTTAATGAAAGTGAAAAAAGTTTTCCATCCTGGATCAAAAAGGAATGGCACAATGCTCTTGTTGGATGCATGAAGTGTCAGGAAGTGTGCCCTGAAAATAAGAATTTTACAGGTAAATCAGAAATTGATTTTCATTTTGATGAAATCGAAACAACGAAAATTTTAAAGAATAAATCGCTTGCAGGTTTGGAAGATAAAACAATTAAAAAAATTCAGGGTCTTGGTTTTGAAAATGATGTATTTATTATTGGCAGAAATCTGGAAGCGCTCATAAATAGTTCTGCAAAATAATAAATTCTATTTAATTCTAAATTAAAGTATTATTGTATTATGGTTGAGCAGTATGGTCAGGATTATATTTGGGTTCCAGAACTTTCAGTTCGAATCTTGAATTATTGAGCATTGTGGTCAGGATTAAAAATGAGTCCTAGAATGGTTTGTCAATAGTTAAAGAAAGTGAGACAAATGATGCACTATAAAAAAGGGGGTCTCATTTTATGGCTATAATAAAACAAATACTTAATTTGTGCAATTGGTCAAATAGCTTTAAAGTTTGGTTAAAATTAATTTCAAATATTTATATTTACGACCAATTATTAATTTTTATTCTTATTGTCATTTAGTATGATTGTTGTTTCTAATTCTTTGTCTTATAATTTCCTTTCAGCCATTTTAACAACTTCATCTATCTGTTTATTCCTCCAGGGGTCAATCTCATACAAGTTATCCCTTGAAAGAATTTTTTCAACTTTATCATGCGCTTTAATCAGCATGTCTTTCTGTATATCATTATCATAGCCCTGGGATAATGTATGATCAAAAAGCTCCGGCACCATTAAATATTTTTTATAATTAAATAATGTATTTTCTTCCTGCAAGAATGAACCACCTATACCCACTTTTCTTACCAATTCAAGCAGTTCATTTTCATCAGATATAGAAATACCTTCTAAAAACTTATGTATATTTTTTATAATTTGTATATCTAAAAGAGCTTGTTCTGGAGAAAAGCATTTTCCCCAGTTAACAAGCCCAACAGGATATGTATACCTGCCAGATATGGCTAGAGCGAAATATTTAAATTCTTTCTCAATAACATTTTGTATCCCGGGATATTTTGCATCAAGATAACCCCCTACTCCAAAATTAAACCCATAAAGCTTTTCATGTACTTCAGCTATTGCAAGATCCTGAAGAGTAGATTCAGGAGTAGCAAAATTTGCAGTTCCCGTTGACATATCCATTGAGCCGCTAATAATTCCTCCTATTATTCTGGCTTCAGGATATATTGATTTTATAGCTGTTGCGACTGCAAGGATCTCACTGTTGCCAATTACTGCATTGGAAAATAAACTGACTGGACTTGATACCCCCGAAATAGGCATTGGGATTATAACACAAGGCAGATCTTTTGCTGCAAGAGCAAGAAGAACTTCGGCTGATTTTCCCTCTAATACCAGAGGAGAAATTGTTTCTTTAGCTGTAATAAAACATGGATTTTTAAAATAATTTTCTTTACTTCCTCTGACTATTGTGCCTATTTCAATTAAAAATTCAAGTTCTTTTGAATTCCAAACCTCTGTTGGTCCAGGCTTGGTTGTATATTTTGCAACAAGAGCAGCAGTTTTAACCCTTTGCATTTTGGGATCAATAGGACTGCCATTTTTATCTCTTAAATATACTACAGGATTGCCAACCGTTTTAATTTCAGGAAGAACTTCACCTAACCTTACCATATTTATTAAGTCTTTTTCGGTTGGCTCTCTAAATAATTTACCAGTCCAGTCTAAATATTGAACACATGCCCCACCAAATTTAGCTTGTATTTCATTACTGTTTGTTTTTTCACTAGTTACTCCATTTAAGTATTTTGGAATTCTACCTTCAACTAAATCTTTTTTCATAAGTTTAATAGTTTCATTAATAAGCTCAGGGGTAAAACTTACCACTTTCTTTACATAATCAACTTTAGCACCTTTTTTTCCTAATGCAGAAAGCATTTTTGAATTTAAAATTTTCATACCCGGATTATTAAGAACCTTTAATGTGCATTGATGAATCTTATCTAGATCCTGATCTGCAAGTATTCTCAAATTTATTTGCATTTTTTAACCTTTACTCATTTCAAATTAATTTATTAAATTCTCTCTAAATAGCACTTTTTTAAAGTAATTTCTGCATAATTTTCATAGAGTTATTTAATATTTTTCATAATCGTATGCAGCTTCTAATATCACTTAGAAAATTATCAAATCCCCTTAAAAAACCCCATTCAATTACAAAAATACTTTAAAAATCAAAATAGATTCCAAATAAACTATTTAGCTATTCATAATTTTTTCGAATTATTTTTAAAAAACATTTTTAAGATTGGCATATATTTCTTTATACTTTTTATACAAATCATTATATAAATGAACATTATTCATATTGGGATAAAATATTTTTTTAATTTTTACATGTTCTTTTATTGCAATTTCAAAATCCTTAAATTTACCAACAGCCAACCCGCATAAAATAGCTAGTCCCAATGAAGATACCTCCTCATTTTCTAGAATAAATACCTTCTTATTTAAAACATCAGCTTTTATCTGACACCATAAATCACTTTTTGAACCTCCACCTAAAGATATTATCTCATCTATGTTTAAACTCATATCTCTAAGGGTTTCAATATTACTTCTGAGAACATAAGCTATAGATTCCAAGATAGCTCTTACAAAATGCTTTCTTTCGTGAGAAAGTGAAATACCATAAAATACACCTTTTGCGTTTGGGTTTAATTCCGGTGATCCTGCTCCCGTAAAAAATGGTAATAGTATAAGCCTATTGGAACCTGGTTCGACTTTTTCTGCCATTTTATCTAAAGCATGAAAAGAAATAGATTTTGAACCATCCTCTCCGGGTGTAGCATCATTAAAAAATTTATCCCTGAACCATCTCAATATTATGCCAGAATTATGAGACCATGGAAGCAGAATATACTTACCTTTTATTGAATGTATATAAACTGGTATATTCATTCTTTTATCATAAATTAGATTATCTATTGTAGTGCAAACAGCAAGAGCTGTCCCTGTTGTTTCACTGACTATTCCTTGTCTGATATTGCCCGAACCAATGGATCCTGCCATGTGATCCTGTCCACCAGTCAATACGGCTACATCAGAATTTAAGCCCAGGTCTTTACAGACAGTTTTTGTGACATTACCGATAATTTCCCCCGAGCCAACAGCTTTGGGAAGCTGTTCCTCTGAAATATTTAAATACACAAGCATTTCTTTCCACCATCGTAAATTAACAATATCAAATAATAAAGATGAAGGAAGTAATGAATAATCTGTAAAAAATTTCCCTGTCAATTTATAAATAATAAAATCCTGCACAAAAAGAATTTTATGAATTTTTTTGTACAATTCAGGTTTATTTTTCTTTAACCATAAAAGTTTGCAGGCTGTCCAGGTTGGTACTATATCCTGCTGCCCCGTAATATGATAAGTTTTTTTTCTTCCAAACTTCTGTGTTAGAATTTTTGATTCTTGAATTGCTCTGTTGTCAAGCCACACAATTGCATTCATTAAAGGATGGTTATTATTATCAAATACAATAAATGTTTCTGCCTGGCTGCAAATGCTTATTGCTTTAATTTTCTTGGTGCTGAATTTACTATTTTTTGAAAATTTTAATAAACCAGTTTTAAGTGACCTGTAATACTTTTCTGGATTTATCTCTACATAATCAACTTTTGGATAAAAAGGGTCATATTCTTCTATTGTTAAATATAAAAGATTACAAAATTCGTCAAATACTGCAACTTTTACTCCACTTGTTCCAACATCAACGGTAAGAAACAAATCCATATTTGACCTCCTCAGTATCAAGATAAAAAGTTTTTAAATTTAATTATTTTTTTAAAATGCCTCTTCAGGTACTGCATTATTCTTCACCACTTGTAACAAAGCCTCAAGATATCTTTGCTGATTGGTCGACAGAACGAGATTTCTTCCTACGCAAATACCCTTTGCACCTAAATCTAAAGCTTTCTTGATTTCTTTCAATGACTCAATCTCCGAGCTCATTTTCTCTCCACCAAGTACGATAACCGGCACTGGCACCACATTTATTATTTCTTCGAATCTTTCTCCGGTAAAATTAGTTTTAACTACATCTGCACCCATTTCATACATTATTCTACAGCCTTCATAAGTAACTTTATGAAGTTCATCCCTGGATAAATTTTTTGCATTAACAGGATAGAACTCACCTATAAGAGGTACACCCCATTCTATTTTCTTTTTTACAATTTCAGCAAAAATCTTGATATTTTCTATGTCAATCTCCTCATAACCAGTCCCAATACATAAAGAAGCTAAAACCCAGTCTGCACCTAATTTTAATGCCATTTCCACGTCAAAAATTTTACCTGTCAAGGGTTTAGAATAATTCCATGTAAAACAATATCCTGATACATAATTCAACCTGGTGATTTGGAGTGGTGAACCTCTACGGCTAAAAATATCTTTGCAGGCATTTAATGCACCGGGGGCAATTATTAAAGCATCTGCTTTTCCAAGTTTTTTTACTAGACCAGGCAAATCCTCAACACCAGGAATAGGACCAAAATATTGGCCTTGGTCTACAGGAATTACAACAGGTTTTTCACCAGTATCAGGAAAAAGCTTTTTATATCTTATTTCCAAACCTTCCATTAAAACCACCTTATTATATTTTAAATATTTACGAACAATAGTTTATTGAAGATAAAACCATAATTTTAATTAAATCTATAAAACTTTTTATTTCAACACGCTCATCCACACCATGAAGATTTTCGCCTTTTGGACCCAGAACACAAACTTCTGTACTGGATATTTTTTTAAAAACATAAGCATCACAGGCAATTCCTAACTTTTTTTCCTTATATTCAATTTTCAAAGTATCAAATACTTGCCTTAATACATTAATAAATTTATGATTTAAATCAGTTTGATGACCCTCCATAAATCTGAGTACTTTTTTAAACTCTGGGAATTCTTCTGAAAAATCGCTATTTTTAAAATATTCATTTCTTACAAAATTAATTAAATCTTGGGTTACTTTTTCCTCTTTAAATGTTGCAGGAACTTCAATCCAAAAATAAATATGACCACTGGTCGGTATAGCCTGTGATTCCAAATAATTTGTACCGCCTGAAGCCAATTGATATGTAAATATTCTGAAAATAGCGATTTTTCAGAAGAATTTTATAATATCCAATTTATTCTTTTTTATGTTACCATTAATTTTTTCATACTTCTGCAGTGCCAGAGCAATTTTACTTAATTTATAAATTGGATTTGGACATTCATGAGATTCGGTATTAATACCACCCGAACTTTTTTCTTTAACTGACACTTTAAAGTCAGTTCCGCCTTTTGTTTCTATACCAATCGTTAAATCGGTAGGTTCAGCTAATATTGCAAAATTAATATCAGGATATCTTAACCTGCTAGCAATAGTACCATTTACACCACCGAATTCTTCATCAACTACGCTTTCTGCCAAAACACTGCCTTTTAACCTTATTTTTAAATCATTCAAGCATTTAAGGGCTATAAACCCTGCAAGAGTGCCACTTTTCATATCAGCAGAGCCTCTTCCGTACATCCAGCCATTTTTTATTTTCCCGCTAAAGGGATCTTTAAATATTTTCCACTTTTCTCCAGTTGCATGATGGGTATCAATATGCCCTGATAATAATAGTGATGGTCTTTCAACTTTTCCTTGAATTTTAACAACAAGATTTGGCCTATTTTTATAAATCCTTTCTATTCCATCAATTGTTGGAAAGAAAAATGGATGATCTCTGACTCCATTTACTTCATCAATTTCAAAAAGATCAATATTTTTTTCAGGAATGAATTTTGATACAAGATTATACAAATATTCCTGACCATTTTTTTCATTGCCTGTTGGGGGTAAGTTTTCTGTTTTTATCTGAATCAATTCCGAAAGAGTTTGTATGATGAAATCTTTATTTTTATTTAACCACTTATCAATTTTTTCTTCTGTGTAGCTCACTTTATAAAACCTCGAAATATTTTATTAAACTTGGTTTTGCATTTTAGCATATACTTACAATTTTTTTTAAGTTTTTATAAATATGAATTACTATTTAATAATATTTATTCTTTTAATACGCATACTCAATTTTTAGTATCTGACATAAATCTATAACTTTACTTAAATGGTCTCCTGGAGTTATCAGGTAATGCTGTGAAGACAGATTCTGCAGAAAATGATCTATTGTATTAGAAATTATTTTCATCTCAAGACTTGGAACACAGGGAAGTTCAACATTTGATTCCCAGCCTTCCTCTCTATATGGAAGTGGCTTTTTACCTTCACCAAGTGCAGCATGAATTTTATACTTATCTCCGATAGAGGAAAGCCTGATCATTGTATATATTCCTGGTTTTATTGCTGAACAATTTTTATACCCTGGTATTCTTTCTCCACCCCAATTCACTTCTTCAGTCCTGCACCGCCCATCAATAAATGAGAGGGGTGTATAGCCGCATGAATGCATTATCATTCTATCTGAAAATAAATCTATGGTTTCAAGATAGGTAGTAGGCTGTCCAGTAAGCTCTCTTAATATCATTTGTGAAACTGAGGCAAGCACATCTGTTCCACATATACAATCAGCAATTTCATCTGCCAAAATGGTATAAACCATACAGGGCGTATAACCAACCAGACTTGCAAATCCAAAACATTTCATTGTAATTGCATCAAAACCTCTTTTAGCTATTATTTCTTTTAATGCAAGGTACATTCTTGCTGTTGCTTCAATGCTTTCATCAATTCTCTTGCTCTCAAATTTCCATTTATTTATTTTTTCCTCTATTACTTTATTTACTTCTTCCTTAGGAAACTTCTTCATAGTTTCCATAACTTCATAAACAGTAAAATCTTCAACACTTGGGCCAATCCTTAATTTTAATGAAACTGCATCAAAGGTATGTGTCATTGTTCTTTGATCTGCAAAACCTTGAATACCAACAATTTTTTGTTTCAAGGCTTGTGAGCATTTTGCTGCTATTATAAAATCTTTAGCTGTTTTAACTGGAATGCCATTATCTATAGTGTTGTAGATATATTTAAAATTTACACCCATTGCTTCCAGGGTCTGTCTTACTGGTCCAGTTCCTGCCAGAGGTGCAGGTGACAGAAATTCTTTATCTTTTTGAATTCCATTTGTACTCCATAACAATAAAGGTTTATGAAAGTAGTTTTGTAAAGTATCAATTACTACGGGGGTTTCCACCCATCCACATATTAAAGCAATCAGGCAGTCAAAATCTTTACATTCCAAATTTTTAATAGTATTTTTAACCTCTTTCTGGTTTGTTACATATATTGTAGAAACAACATTTATATTTTCTTTTTTAATACTTTCCATAGTTTTATCTGCAATGCTTTTTACCATATCATGTGTATATCCTTCATGCCAGAAAGCCGCAATCGAAACATTAGCATTTCTTATTTCCATTTATATCCCTCCATTAATAAACCCCAATAATTTTTATTTAATTTATTTTGAAATAGCATGTTTAAAAACTATCATTTAAAAAATAAATAAGTAAATAGTACATATAAAAATAATTTCGAATCTTGATAATTTAACAATTTTTAAATTTTTAGCTTTTTCTTTTTATAAAATATCTATAAAGAAATGTTCTTATTTTATTTAAAGTTCTTTTTTTAATTTCTCCAACAACTTTGTAATTTTATAGTTTTGTTCATCACTTAATGACTTATGTATACTATTAATTATTATTTCTTCTGCAACTTTTTTGGCTATATTCTTTGTATCTATTCCTCCTTTTGAAACCCAATTTTCATAAGTTTCAAAGTTTCCTATATTAGTATATTTAAAGTCAGCCTTTAAATATCTTAAAGTATGTGGTTCTGAAAGAAAATTCCCACCTGGTCCTACTTCTTTTACCACATCCAGAGCTAGCATTTCATCATTTATAATGATATTTCTCGAAATATCGGTTACCCGTCTTATGATTTCATGTTGTATTAGTATACTATCAATAGAAGTTAAAAGGTTCCCATTGAAACTAAGATCGCCTATTATGTCATGTCCTGCTAAATAAGCTAATAATGTAGAATGCATTTTTTCATAGCCAGCTTGAACATCCATAATATTTGCATTTGTTGCAACTACTCCATATGATGGTAAATTATAAAATTTAGCTAACTGAGCAGTTATAATGCTCAATAAACTAAATTCAGATGTTCCATAAGCACAATTTCCTGTTCTCATATCAAAATTAGTACATGCTCCTCCATAAACAATTGGAGAACCTTCATTTATCATCTGGATTAGTGTAATTCCTGCAAGGCTTTCGGCATTAGCTAAAGCGATTGTCCCAGAAATAGTATTTGGTGAGAGAGCACCTGCAACTGGAGCAGGTGCTAAAATTATTGGTAATTTAAGTTTAGCAAATTCCCATAAGACTTCACAGGTATTTTTTGGAAAACATAAAGGACTCGAAGGACATATAATTGTTGAGATAAAAGGTTTGGAATACAATTTTTTCTTGTTTCCAGCAATCATAGAAGCTAACTCTATGATAGATTTTGCTTCGAACCCATTAGTTGCTGGGACACGACAATGTTTATTTGTATTTCTAAAAATCTCGGCAACTTCATATATATTTGCTAATTCTGGGCAAATGTCTTGAGGAACAAAAGGACTCCCGCAGATATGATAATATGGTAGCTCATCTATCATTCTGACTGCATTTTTGACATCTTCTAATATCGCCGTTCTCCTTGTGCAGGTATTTGAATCAATTACATATAAGTTATCCATAGTAGATTCTAAATAGAGATTCCCTGAACCAATTTTTAGCTCATTAAGATTCTGGGAATAAATGCTATGGTGTTTAGGAGCTTTTTTCACATAGTGTTCAATTAAACTCTTTTCAATTTTAACAATTTTTTTATCAAAATCTACATCTGCACCTTTAGTGGCAAAAAGTTTTAATATTTTTTTATTATAAAATTTTATACCTGTTTCTTCTAATATCCTTAGTGATGCTAAATGAATACGATTTAAATCCCCTTTATTAATAACTGTTATTGGATTTGGATATTTAATACATTTTTCGAACTCCATAATTCTGTTAAGCCTCCTAACTATAAAAAAATTTAATAAAAATATTATCTAAAATAACCTGAACACTATGTGAAAA